>CP107199.1:1155000-1232500 GCA_025758065.1 Lachnospiraceae bacterium | reverse complement strand
CAGTGAAGATGCTGGTTACCCGCGCCAGGACGGAAAGACCCCATGGAGCTTTACTCCAGCTTGATACTGGGATTCGGTACTGCATGTACAGGATAGGTGGGAGACTGAGAAACTTGGACGCCAGTCTGAGATGAGTCGCTGTTGGGATACCACCCCTGCGGTATTGGATTTCTAACCTGCAGCCGTGAACCGGCTGGGGGACAATGTCAGGCGGGGAGTTTGACTGGGGCGGTCGCCTCCGAAAGGGTATCGGAGGCGCTCAAAGGTTCCCTCATAATGGTTGGAAACCATTAGAAGAGTGCAAAGGCATAAGGGAGCTTGACTGCGACACCGACGGGTGGAGCAGGTAGGAAACTAGGACTTAGTGATCCGGTGGTATGAAAGTGGGATTGCCATCGCTCAACGGATAAAAGCTACCCTGGGGATAACAGGCTTATCACTCCCAAGAGTTCACATCGACGGAGTGGTTTGGCACCTCGATGTCGGCTCATCGCATCCTGGGGCTGTAGCAGGTCCCAAGGGTTGGGCTGTTCGCCCATTAAAGCGGTACGCGAGCTGGGTTCAGAACGTCGTGAGACAGTTCGGTCCCTATCCGGCGTGGGCGTAGGATATTTGAGAGGAGCTGTCCTTAGTACGAGAGGACCGGGATGGACGGGCCGCTGGTGTACCTGTTGGAGTGCCAACTCCATGGCAGGGTAGCCAAGCCCGGACGGGATAAACGCTGAAGGCATCTAAGCGTGAAGCCCCCCTCAAGATGAGATATCCCATACGCAGGTAGTAAGACCCCTTGAAGACGACAAGGTAGATAGGTCAGAGGTGGAAGTGTGGTGACACATGGAGCTGACTGATACTAATCGGTCGAGGGCTTGACCAAAAGGTAAGGGAACAAAAAGTTGCAGGTATTCGGTAGTTCAATATGTGGTTTTGAAGGTATGTAAAATGCCTTTAATGGCCCGGTGGCTCAGCTGGTTAGAGCGCCGCCCTGTCACGGCGGAGGTCGACGGTTCGAACCCGTTCCGGGTCGTTTCTTTTTCAACTTGATAAAGAATACAGTTGGGGTCTTAGCTCAGCTGGGAGAGCATCTGCCTTACAAGCAGAGGGTCACAGGTTCGAGCCCTGTAGGCCCCATTCTAAGTATAATTTATCTGAAAAAGAGTATAATGGTTATATGGGCGAATTCCCGAGTGGCCAAAGGGGACAGACTGTAAATCTGCTGGCACTGCCTTCGGTGGTTCGAATCCACCTTCGCCCAGTTAAATACTTATTGACAAATTGAAAGTAAGTATTTATAATAATTTAGGTAACGCGGGGTGGAGCAGTCTGGAAGCTCGTCGGGCTCATAACCCGAAGGTCGTAGGTTCAAATCCTGCCCCCGCAATTTTTATGCCTTAGGCATAAGGAAAAAGCCCAGATAGCTCAGTTGGTAGAGCAGAGGACTGAAAATCCTCGTGTCGTTGGTTCGATTCCGACTTTGGGCATTTAAGTAATTTAATAAGGGCGTGTAGCTCAGTCGGTAGAGCACTTGACTTTTAATCAAGTTGTCCGGGGTTCGAATCCCCGCACGCTCATCTTTGAAAAGTGGCGGCAAATCTTAGAAATTGAGATTTGCCGCTTTTTTCGTTTATGGTAATGTCATCTGGAGGTGATATTGTCCGTTCACAAACAGATTCCAAGTGTATATTTTTATCTTTATGTACAGGAGGCCTAAACAGGATGAGAAGAAGGAAAAAAGAATCTGGATTAAAAACAGCGTTGCTTATGATCGCAGCAATTATTTTTATGATCATGGCAATTAGTGTTGTAGTGATCGTTTTTGGAAAAATCCATTCAGATTATGAAAAGCTGGATATGACGAAAGCCAGCGAACAGAAAACACTGGAAATACCAGCAGTTGAGACTGAAAAAGAGACAGATCAGACTGGTTGGGAAGAAACAGAGGATGGATGGAAGTACAAGACCAATGAAAAAACATATGCATCAGATCAGTGGCTGGAAATAAAAGGTTTTCTGTATCATTTTGATGATAAGGGGATCATGGCAACAGGACAATGGAAAGGTGGTGGCCAGATTTTTACCTGTCATGATGTAAAAGGATACTTGAAAAATATTGAGCCGGATCCAGATTATGTGCCTGAAGATACCGGAGAAAATTTGGACAGTTTTGTGAGGACCAATGCATTCTGGTGCTACTTAGACAGCGAAGGTACCGGGCTTTTTAAGACGATCCTCTATAAGAAAACAGTAGATAATAAGGTAAAACCTCTGGGAAATGAAAAGAACCCTGAGAAAGCAACAAAAAATTCTTTAAGAGCCTATGGTGATTATGTATACTATCTTCCTAAAGTGGCTGAAAATAGAAAATCATCTCTTTCTGAGGAAGAAAAAGGCCTGTGTGATGTTCTGGTACGAATGATCCCGGGACAGAACACAAAGGAGATCATAGCCGAGAATGTAGATGGCTATCTGGTATTAGATGAGACTATTTACTATGCCCAGGATGGAAAAATCTATACAGCCACTTCCGGCACAGGGATAGAGCTTTCTGAGAGCGGTTATCAGGTAAAAATTGATGGTAATGCATGTTATCTTGTAAATTCATTTGGAAAAGCGGTTAATGGAAAAGAAAGTACGGGCATTGCCATAGAAGACCGTGTATACAAGATAGATGAAAATGGAAAAATCAGCTATGTAAAGAAAAATCCGGCTGCTGCAGATGGAAATTCTTATGAACTTCAGGGAAACGGAGCACAGATGCAGATTGTAAAGAAAACTTCTTCTGGAAGCAGAGCCATTATAAAGGCTGATTATGGTGTACAAAGTTACTGCATTGTGGATAATTCTATTTTTTTCAGTGCTTATGTGGAAAAAGATGCTTCCGGAAAATGGTATAGCCGTATTTTTAAAACAGATCTGAATGGAAAAGAGAAAAAGGCAGTCAGTGGTATTTTTCCAGGAGCTGTTTTTAATCTGTATTATTTTGAAAGTCAGGGAGAGATATACGGGGAATATCACCCAAAAATCTGGGAAAATGCTTATGGTATAGTCATTAATGTAAAACAGGACGGGACTATTTACGCAGTAAAAGACAGTTCTGAAAGAACGGGAAAGACGGTGACGGGAAATGATATGATCGAAATACTGGCGCTTCAGGATGGAGAGCTGATCGGTTTTTGGCATGACTGCAGTTGGAGCAGAAACGGCGGTATTACCCAAGTTCTCTGGAGCCAGCCGGTTTCATTGGATATTTCTTTAAAGATAAAAATAGAAACAGTAGATGAAATAAGACAGGAAGAAACTACTGTGGAAGAGACAACAACGGCTGCAGAGAAGATCATTCCTATATCACCGGCACAAAATTCAGGTACTGTATCAGAAACAGGAAAGGTGCAGCCGTCCCAAAGCTATAAAGAGGCGGTGACCGGGACAGATGCACCTGGAAACCAAGTGGAAGAAACTGCGGTAGCTCCGGTGCCAACTGTACCGGCAACTTCACCAGCCAGTGAGACTACGGCAGAAGAAATCAAGATAGTACCGTTATCATAAACAGGCTGGGGGAACATTTTTGTGGAAGATCAGTGAACGTCTTCCTCATCAAAATCAACTACAACGTAAAATCCACGGGAATTTTCACGGATATCTTTTACGATGCCATATTCGGATTTAATGCGGTCTCTTGCGGCGAAGCAGCCGGACATGGCTACAGCTGGATCGATGATATAGCTGTAGCTGCTGGTTCCTTCCCGCTCAATGATCTTTACTTTGTCACCGGCGCTTACAAGACCGGGACGTTCCATTTTAAATTCAACGGTTCTCATGATAAATTTATGCCTTCTTTCTAAACGGACATGTCACTTGATAGTGACATCTTCTTGTTTCCATATTCATGAAAACAAGAAGCATGTTGGGTTCACCATATGCTGGTTTAAATGAAAAAGTGCTTATGCAAGCAAGTTTGTAACACACTTTCTCATTCAAATCAGCGCATGGCTGAATTGTAACGTTTAAATCGCCAGATGTCTGCCAACTTCTTCACAGACCTGGCGGATATAGTCGCTTAAACTGCCGCCCTGACAGCCTGCAATAAAGTGGTTGCAGCGATTAACAGGTATAAGTATTTTATAGGCACTGCTGGAGCTTACAGCAGTGGCCATAGCAGCGGTGATCTCTCCCATAAGGGAATCGGCCATAACAATGCCAATAGGGCCAATGATCAGGTCAGCGTTTCTGGCATTGACTATTACAGGATTTTCGCCGGTGGCTCCATATGAGGCACCGGCTTTTAACATGGCAGAGGTTGCAATGCTGTTGGTACCAATAGCGTAAAGTTCAAGTTCAGGATAGCAGCTTTTTAGCTGTTCGATCACAGCTTTTCCCATGCGGCCGCCCTGGCCGTCTATAATAACGATCTTCATGAGTCATATTTCTCCTTTGTATTGTAATGTTCTCCTGAAGTTTTTCATACACTTGCTTTTGTGGCCGTTATTTTTCAATCACACCCGGATTTCAGAGGCGGACGCAACGCTAATACTTCAGAAATTTGGGCACAATTGACAATCAGGTACAGAAAGATTTCGAGAGAACATTGTACCTTCCATAAGGGAAGAAAAACAACATTATCTTAGCATATCTATTGATAATTTAAAAGGATTACAGATAGAATCTTCTTTTCATGAATATGGAAACTGTTACTATACACGGGTAGTTCATTTTCATTGTGGAAAGTGACGAAAATCATTTTTCTTTTTCATCAAAACTATTTTAGCCGGAAGAAATTCTGCGGATATCGCTTCCGGCTACATGTTTTATTGCTTAAGTTATCAACAGTATCTATAAATTCTCTTTTGAGGCGTGTTGAATTCATCGATTTTTGTGGATGGTTTCTCCACGCCAGCTTCTTATCTGACCATTTTTTTAGAGTTATTCACATGAAAAAATGACGAATGATCATCTCCTGCAAATTCGCATAAATTCAGATCTTCTGCTATAATCATTCCATGAAAAGAGGGATGAGCATGAATGACATGTCTGTAAAAATCGAGCAGTTACTGAAACTTCAAAAGGGTGTCTGCGAACAGTACGAAAAAGAAAATAAAGAACTTTTAAAAACAATTAAAGCCCAGGAAGAACAGATCCGTCTTCTGAAACAGTTGATTGAAAACCAGGATAAAATCATTAAAGCATTGGAGCAATCATAATGGGAAAGCCGTTTGAATATATTGGAGCGTTGCAGTGTGAAAACCGAATATTGAGAAAAAAAGTAGCCGATCATGAGTCAGGAGAACGATTCCAACAGATTCAAATGGAACATCAAAAAGTACTTGATGAGTACCGCCGACAGATAAAACGTCTGAAACAAACGATTGAAAATCTTCGCAAAGATGTAAGAAAAGCCTGGAAATGGTGCGAAGAGGCATATGAAGATGCACTTAAGGAACTGAATGCACAGATGAAAGATCTGGAGCATGCATTAAAAAGGCTAAAAGAATGCGCTTTGCCGCAGAACAACGCCGTGATCAGGCATTGTCTGAGGTCGCTGGACTGCGCCGTGAAAACAGTGAGCTAAAGGATCAGCTGGAAAAAACAGAGGGACAGAATAAGAAACTTCTGGCACAGTTGAACCGTGATTATGAAAATTCCTCCATTCCGTCATCACAATCAAGAAACCGTCGAAAAATATCCAACAATCGTGAACGCACTGGAAGAAAACCCGGAGCGCAGCCAGGGCACGCCCATCATGGAAGGAAAAAGCAGGAAGCAACTCAGACTGTACATCTGCCTGCGCCCAAAATTGTGGCAGAGGATCCGGATTTCAAAAAAACACAGAAGATCATAACCAAACAGCTTGTTTCCATTGAAATGATTCTTCATGTAACGGAATATCAGGCAGATGTATATCGTAACTCCAAGACGGGAGAAAAAGTCCATGCAGCTTTTCCCGCAGGAGTGGTTGATGATGTGAACTATGATGGCAGCATCAAGTCACTTTTATTTCTGTTAAATACAGACTGTGCAGTTTCCATTGATAAAAGCCAGCGCTTTCTCTCTGATTTGACAGGTGGAAAGCTGAAAATTTCCAGAGGAATGATCAATAAACTCTGCCGTGAGTTTTCTTCCAAAACAGAAACAGAACGGAAAAAAATCTTTGCAGACCTGCTGTCCTGCCCGGTTCTGCATACAGACTGTACAAATGCCCGCGTAAACGGAGAAAGCGCCTATGTATTTGTCTGCGCATCTTCAGATGAGGAAAAGGTACTTTACTTTGCCCGTGAGAAAAAGGGGCATGAAGGCGTAAAGGGAACTGTAACAGAAGATTTCCGGGGGATTCTGGTACACGATCATGAAATTACTTTTTACCGTTATGGAAGCGCTCATCAGGAATGCCTTGCGCATGTAGAACGGTATCTGAAAGACAGCATGGAAAATGAGTCATCCCTTACCTGGAACCGGCGAATGAGAGAACTGCTCCAACGAATGATACATTACCGGAAAGAACATACTGGTGAAGCATCGTTAGACGCTCAAACAGTAGCTGGCTTTGAGACAGAGTATCAGGAAATCCTGGACAAAGCCAAAGAAGAATACAAACGTAATGAGCCAAGCCCGTATTACCGCGAAGGCTACAACTTATATCGCCGGATGCAGGAATATAAAACAGAGCATCTTCTTTTCCTGCATGACATGAGGGTGCCAACCACAAACAATACCGCAGAACGCTGTTTGAGAGATTATAAACGAAAACAGACTTTTGCAATGACATTTCGAAGCCTTGAAAGTATCGAAGAATTATGTCATAGCAAGGGTGTGCTGCTTGAAGTACGAAAAAACAACCCCAACATTTATACCGCTGTCATGGAAATCTTTAACAGAAGATATGGAGCCTGATTTGTGCATCAGACTCCCTTATTTTAATTGACCGAGTGGTTGTACACAAGTCTGCCCGTGTATAGTAACTGGAAACTAGAAGATGTCATAGTAAAACTGTAATTAGAATGCATCTGTTGTATTAGTTCTATCTTGACAAATAGGACTTAAATGTTATAATCAAGGTTAGCAGAAATGCAAAAGGCATTGAAGGAACCAGTAATCTGTGGGAAGCAGACAGAGAGCAGCCAGTTGGTGGAAAGGCGCATGCAGGAGACAGATGAAGACCAGTCCTGAGCCGTATCAGGGAACTGTAATAAAGCTTTAAGGCTTTAGAAGTGGGAAATGATACCGTACCCCGCGTTAAGGGATGAATGAGTGAAAATCAAGGTGGAACCGTGTATATGCACCCTTGGACATAGAGATGTGTCCAGGGGTTTTTTAATATCTTAAAGCCTTAAAGGACATATCCAGACGATGTACTAGAAAGCGTTTTAAAAACGAAAGGAGTTTACCATGAAGATTATTTTACCAGACGGAAGTGTTGAAGAAGCAAAAGACGAATTAAGAGCCATTCGCCACACTGCTTCCCATGTACTGGCACAGGCAGTAAAGAGACTGTATCCGGAGACCAAGCTGGCGATCGGACCGGCAATTGATGATGGATTTTACTATGACTTTGACAGAGAAGGTGGATTTACTCCGGATGATCTGGAAAAGTTAGAGGCTGAAATGAAGAAGATCGTTAAGGAGAACCTGGCATTAAAGCCATTCGTTCTGCCTAGAGACGAAGCTATTAAATTTATGCAGGAAAAAGGAGAGCCTTATAAGGTAGAGCTGATCGAGGATCTTCCAGAAGGTGAGACTATCAGCTTCTATCAGCAGGGTGACTTTGTAGATCTGTGTGCAGGACCACATATTCTTTATACAAAGGGCATTAAAGCATTTAAGCTGACCAGCATTGCAGGTGCTTACTGGAGAGGCAGCGAGAAGAATAAGATGCTGACCAGAATCTATGGTACTGCATTTGCAAAGAAAGAAGATCTGGAAAGCTATCTGACCATGATGGAAGAGGCTAAGAAGCGTGATCATAGAAAACTGGGCAAAGAGCTGGGATTGTTCATGTTCGCAGAAGAAGGACCTGGTTTCCCATTCTTCCTTCCAAAGGGCATGACTTTAAAGAATACACTGATAGATTACTGGCGTGAGATCCACTTAAGAGAGGGATATCAGGAAGTTTCTACTCCTGTTATCTTAAGCCGTAAGCTGTGGGAGACCTCTGGTCACTGGGATCATTACAAAGAGAACATGTATACAACTGTTATTGATGATGAGGACTACGCTATTAAGCCAATGAACTGTCCAGGCGGTATGTTGGTGTATAAGTCCCAGCCTCGTTCCTACCGTGACCTGCCATTAAGAGTTGGTGAGTTAGGTCTGGTACATCGTCATGAGAAGAGCGGACAGCTTCATGGCCTGATGCGTGTACGCTGCTTCACCCAGGATGATGCACATATCTTCATGACCCAGGATCAGATCACTGACGAGATCAAGGGCGTTACAAGACTGATCAACGAAGTTTACTCTCAGTTTGGATTTGATTATTTCGTAGAGCTTTCTACCAGACCAGAAGATTCCATGGGATCTGATGAAGATTGGGAGATGGCAACAAACGGCCTGAGAAACGCACTGGATGAAATGGGCTTAAAGTACATTGTAAATGAAGGAGACGGCGCATTCTACGGACCTAAGATCGACTTCCATTTAAGAGACTCTATCGGACGTACCTGGCAGTGCGGTACTATCCAGCTTGATTTCCAGCTTCCGCAGCGTTTTGAGGCTGAGTACGTGGCTGAAGATGGTACAAAGAAGCGTCCTATTATGATCCACCGTGTATGCTTTGGTTCTATTGAGCGTTTCATTGGTATCCTGATCGAGCATTTTGCAGGTAAGTTCCCTGTATGGCTGGCTCCTGTTCAGGTTAAGGTTATTCCTGTATCAGAAAAGTCCATGGAATATGCCCAGGGTGTGTATGATCAGTTAAAAGCAGCTGGTATCCGTACAGAGTTAGACCGTAAGGATGAGAAGGTTGGATACAAGATCCGTCAGGCTCAGTTAGAGAAAGTTCCGTTCATGCTGGTATTAGGTGAGAAGGAAGCAGCAGAAGGCAAGATCACTGTAAGAAGCCGTGACAAGGGCGATCTTGGTGTTGCTGATCTTAGCACATTTATCGCAGATGTTAAGAAAATGACTGAAACAAGAGAGAAATAATATTACAGTTCAGCCATGACATCATCTTGTTTCCATATTCATGAAAACAAGAACTGCAACAAAATAATAAATAAGCTGTTTTAGGCAGCCAATCCCCTGCAGAGACTTTATAACAGGTATAAGGCCCTTGCAGGGGATTTTTTCAATATGGCTTTAACATTCGGGGAAGAAAAAAATGAAAATTGCAGTGATCGGATATACAGGCTCCGGAAAATCGGTGCTGGCAGCAAAACTGGGTAAGATAATTGGCTGTCCGGTACTCCATTTAGACAAACTTCAGTTTGAAGCAGGCTGGAAGGAGCGGGGGGAAGCAGAAGGAAAAATGCTTTGTGAGCAGTTTTTAGAGGAAAATAAAGATCGTGGCTGGGTCATTGATGGAAATTATGAAAAATTCTGCCAGAAAAGGCGTATGAAAGAAGCAGACCTGATCATTTTTATGGATTATCCAAGATGGATCTGCCTGTGGCAGGCGTTGCGCCGTTATTACAGATACAAGGGCCATACCAGAAAAAGCATGGCAGATGGCTGTGTAGAAAAGATGGATAAAGAATTTATCTTATGGATCCTGAAAAATGGACGCAGCCAGGAAAAGAAAGAAGGATATAAGCAGGTGAGTGAACACTATCCGGATAAATTCATTCAGGTAAGAAATCGCCGGCAGCTGCGGGCAGCTGTGATCCGTCTTTTACAGCTGCAGAATGAAAAAGGGCTTTATGCGGGAACCGGGAGCAGAAAAAGGTGAAAAAAGAGGAACTTCTCATTGAACGTTTAAAAAAGTACCGGAAATCAGATATGTATCCTTTTCATATGCCGGGACATAAGAGGGCAAAGGGAATTAAACTATCCTTTCCAGATCCATTTTCGGTGGATATAACAGAAATTGACGGCTTTGACAATCTCCATCATGCAGAGGGGATCTTAAAAGATTCTATGGAATGGGCATCATGCCTTTACGGTTCTGACCGTACATGGTATCTTGTAAATGGAAGTACCTGCGGGCTGCTGTCTGCCATTAGCGCAGCGGTTTCCCATGGAGGAAAGATACTGGTCAGCCGAAATTGCCATAAGGCTGTGTATCACGGAATTTATTTAAACCATCTGGAGGCAGTTTATGTTTATCCACAACCGGTCCCAGGATTGGGGATACAGGGAGGTATTTTGCCAGAAGATGTGGAAAAGGCATTAAAAGAGGAGCCGGATATTCAGGCTGTGCTGATGGTTTCTCCTACGTATGACGGGATTGTTTCAGATGTGAAAGCAATCGCAGATGTTGCCCATAAAGCAGGAATTCCTCTGATTGTAGATGAGGCTCATGGTGCGCATTTTGCTTATGGAGATGCATTTCCAAAGTCAGCCCTTGAACTGGGGGCAGATGCAGTGATCCAGAGTGTGCATAAAACACTGCCAAGTCTGACCCAGACAGCTTTGCTCCATGTTAAAAATAACAGGCCGGATGGAGGATGCTATCTGGACATTAAAAAGATAGAGCGGTATCTTCAGATCTACCAGAGCAGCAGTCCTTCTTATGTGCTTATGGCGTCCATTGAGAACAGCATTTTTCTTATGGATCAGTATAGAAAAGAAGGTAAAGTGGCTGAATTTGAAGCTGATTTGCTTAAAATACGGAAAAAACTGGAAAAAATGAAATACCTGCGCCTGGTGGAAGAGAATCTGGTAGGAACAGCAGGAATTTCTGATGTGGATATTTCCAAGATCGTTGTTTCAGTAAGAGGCAGCGGGCTTACCGGGGAAATGCTTTCCCGGATCTTAAGGGAAAAATATCATCTGGAAATGGAAATGTGCGGTGCCGATTACGTAACAGCCATTGCAGCTATTGGAGACAGCAAAAAGGGGCTGAAGCATCTGAAAAAGGCGTTGCTGGAAATTGATAAAAATCTGGAAAAATCTGGAAAAACCTGCAATAATGAGCCTGAGGATAATGTTTACAGCCGCCATGCAATGCAGGTAATGCCTGTTTTTAAAGCAATAGATGGGGAAAAAGAAACAGTGTCTTTAAGAGAAAGCAGCGGCCGCATTTGTGGAGAATTTGCCTATATTTATCCACCGGGTATTCCGCTTTTAGCACCGGGAGAGCGGATCACAGAAGAAATACTGGAAACATTACAGGATTATATAGAAAAAGATTTGCCGGTCCAGGGACTGGAAGATACGGATCTTTTCACTATACAGGTAATGGCATCGTCAGGTGACATGTCCATTTGAAAACAGAGAGAAAGATGGAAACATAATGGGAAAGATTTATTATGTAATGGGGAAAAGTGCCTCAGGAAAGGATACTATTTACAAGCGGTTGGTAAAGAAAATGCCGGAACTGGGGACTGTACGCATGTATACCACCAGACCCATCCGTGATGGGGAGACTAATGGTGTGGAATACATTTTTACAGATGAGAAGCAGCTTCAGGCTATGAAGGATGCAGGTAAAGTGATCGAATGCCGCACCTACGATACTATTTACGGGCCATGGAGTTATTTCACAGCAGATGACGGTCAGATCGACCTGGGTTCCTGCAGTTATCTTATGATGGGGACGCTGGAGTCTTATGAAGGGCTTTGTAAATATTATGGGGCAGAAGTTATGGTCCCTTTGTATATCCATGTGGAAGATGGTGTGCGCTTACAGCGGGCATTAAACAGGGAAAATACCCAGAAAAATCCCAAATATGCGGAAATGTGCCGAAGATTCCTGGCAGATGAAAAAGATTTTTCTAAAGAACGTCTGGATCAGTGCGGGATCATAAAACAATATGAAAATACTGGGATTGAACCGTGTATAGAAGAAATCATAAAGGACATTTTGTGTAACGAAGGAAAGGAGAAACAGATGTTAAAGAAAATTGGATTTATTGGCGTTGGCATTATGGGAAAATCTATGGTGCGCAATCTGATGAAGGCTGGTTATGAGGTTTCTATTTATACCAGAACAAAGTCAAAGGTGGAAGATGTGATCGCAGAGGGCGCTGCATGGTGTGATACAGTTGCAGACTGCTCCAAAGGAAAAGATGTGGTCATTACCATTGTTGGTTATCCTAAGGATGTTGAAGAGGTATACTTCGGGGAAAATGGTATCCTTGAAAATGCAGATAAAGGCACATATTTGATCGATATGACAACCACGAGCCCGAAGCTGGATCAGCAGATATACGAAGAGGCAAAGAAACGTGGTCTCCATGGCTTAGATGCCCCTGTAACCGGCGGTGACAGTGGCGCAAAGGCGGGAACACTGACTATTTTAGCAGGCGGCGATAAAGAGGACTTTGATACCTGTCTGCCTGTATTTGAGGCAATGGGAAAGGACATCAACTACGAAGGAAAGTCAGGAAACGGACAGCACACCAAGATGTGCAACCAGATCGCCATTGCAGGTGCTTTAGCAGGTGCATGTGAGGCTATGGTCTACGCAAAGAATGCAGGACTGGATGTAGATGTAATGCTTAAATCTATTTCCACCGGTGCAGCTGGAAGCGCCCAGATGAACAATGTAGCTTCCAAGGCAGCAAAAGATGATTATGCGCCGGGCTTTTTCTTAAAACATTTTATCAAGGATATGGGCATTGCAGATGAGGAAGCATCTGAAAGAGGAACCAGGTTAGATGTATTAGAGGATGTTCTTGGAATCTGTAAAAAACTGGAAAATGAAGGCATGGGAGATCTGGGAACCCAGGCTCTGATCAAGCATTATAAGTGGTAAAAAATCATGGTAAAAGGATATATCATCTTGCGGTGACATTATCATAAATAAATGTACTCTCGGAATCTTTTTGTACTTGATTTTGCGAGAAGATTTTTTGTCAGTTGTGCCCAAATTTTTGAGGCGTACGCGGTGCGTACGTTGATAAAATTCGGGTGCGACTGGCGAAAAATCGGCCGCAAAGGCAAGTGCATGAAAGACTCCGAGAGTACATATAAATGAAAAGAGGACTGCTGTGAATAAATGCAATAAACCGACTGCATTTATCATGGCGGTCTTTTTTGTCGATATATGTATAATGTGCATATATAATATTTTGAAATAATATAAAAATTATGCAAAAGTTCAGAATAACACAACAAAAGTTAGAATAACAAATGGAAAAATGCATAATAAAAATATATAATATCATCATCAGAAGTAAAAAGTTACAGTATATGAGAGATGTAACAAAAACTTCAAAGAACGTGAGAAGCAGTTTTTAAACTGCAAAATTTAATTTCCGGTGAGACCGGAAGAAATGTACCGGAAAGGTACATAGAAAAGGAGAGGTGTATATGAAGAAAAGATTTGTAGCAGCGTCACTGGCAGCCATGATGGTACTGAGTATGACAGCGTGTGGAGGCGGAAATACCGCTACTACTGCAGCACCGGCAGAGACCAAGGCAGAGGAAACAACAGCAGCAGAGGCTAAGGAAGAGTCTAAGGAAGAAGCAAAAGAGTCTGAAGCAACAGCAGAGAAAGCTCCGGAAGATTACACCGGTACAGTAGTTGTGTATTCTCCTCATGATGCAGACCCGTTAAATGCAGGTGTGAACCTGTTTATGGAGAAGTATCCAAATGTTAAGGTAGAAGTAGTAGCAGCCGGAACTGGAGAGCTTTGCAACCGTATTGCAGCTGAGTCTGCTAATCCGATTGCTGATGTACTCTGGGGCGGAGGTGCTGACTCACTGGCTGCATTTAAGGATTATTTTGCACCATATGTGTGCGCAAATGATGATGTGATCGCAGAAGAGTATAAGGATCCAGATGACAAGTGGATTGGTGAAAGCCCACTGCCAATGGTACTGTTTTACAATAAAGATCTGATCGAAAAAGACGGAATGACCATTCCTGAGTCCTGGGAAGATCTGACAAAGCCTGAGTGGAAGGGAAAAATTGCATACTGCCTGCCATCTAAATCCGGTTCTGCATATACCCAGTTATGTACTATGATCCTGGGACATGGCGGTAAGGAAGATGGATGGGATTTCATCAAGAAACTGTATGACAACCTGGATGGAAAGATCGTTGATTCTTCAGGTAAGTGCCATAAGATGGTAGCTGATGGTGAGTTCTATGTAGGGCTTACTCTTGAAAAAGCAGCTGTTCAGTACAAGGATGATCCTTCAGTTGGATTTGTATATCCAAAGGATGGAACCAGTGCAGTTCCTGATGGTGTAGCTCTTGTTAAGGGATGCCCGAACGAAGAGAACGCAAAATTGTTCATTGACTTTGTAACTTCCAAAGAGTGCCAGACAGAGCAGAGTGAAAACTGGGGCCGTCGTCCTGTAAGAAGTGATATGGACGTTGCAGAGGGGCTGGCAAAGCTCAGCGACCTGGTATTGGTTGATTATGATTTTGACTGGGCTGCAAATGAAAAAGAGTCCATTATTGAACACTTTAATGATATTATGGTGAATTGATTTTTAAGAAAATGAAAAGTAAGTAGTGATATGTAAATAAATAATAGAAAGACTGCCTGGCCCTGGCGGGCGGGCAGTCTTTCACATATATAGGCAATGGAAAAGTGGGAGTGTCTTTCAGAAAAAGCAGTTGGGAAGTGCATAGTAGAAAGATTCCAGATCAAAAAGGAGGACCAGATATGAGCCATGCAGTGATCATTAAAAATGCCGTGAAAAAATACGGTGATTTTACAGCATTAAACGGGGTAAGCCTTGATATTAAGCAGGGAGAGTTTTTTACCCTTTTAGGGCCGTCCGGATGCGGAAAAACCACTCTTCTGCGTATGATCGCAGGATTTAATACAGTAGACGGAGGTGAGATCTGTTTTGATGACCGGGTGATCAATAATCTAGAGGCTCATAAGAGAGATATTGGTATGGTTTTCCAGAACTATGCTATCTTCCCACATCTGACAGTGGCTGAAAATGTAGCATATGGCTTGAAAGCGAAGAAGTGTCCTAAAGATCAGATTCCCGGAAAAGTGGAAGAAGCTCTGGAACTGGTACAGATCGGCAAATTAAAGGACAGAAAGCCAAATGAGCTTTCAGGCGGACAGCAGCAGCGGGTAGCCCTGGCAAGAGCTTTTGTTATTGAACCGGGAGTTCTGTTAATGGATGAACCGCTGTCAAATCTGGATGCAAAGCTGCGGGTACAGATGAGAACCGTTATTAAGAAACTGCAGCGCCGTCTGGGGATCACTACCATCTATGTAACCCATGACCAGGAAGAGGCACTGGCAATTTCCGACCGGATCGCTGTTATGAAGGAAGGAAATATTATGCAGGTGGGAACTCCGGAGGAAATCTATAAAAAGCCGGAAAATACTTTTGTAGCCGGATTTATCGGCGTTTCCAATTTCGTAGAGTGTGATGTTAAAGGGGATGATCCAGGTAAGGCAGTTCTGGATATTAAGGGAGAATGCTCTATTATCTGTACTTTAAAAAAGCCATTTAATGGTAAAGGCATCATTTCCGCAAGACCGGAGCAGCTGTTTTTTGATGATAAAGAGGGACTGCCGGGAACTATTACCATTTCCACATTCCTGGGAGATTTTATTGAATATGAGATCCTGTTGGATAATGGACAGACTGTACAGTTAAATGAGTATACAAAGGATGTACATGAGCTGCGCCCGGACGGTGAAAAAGTAAAGGTAAACTTTGATATCCGCGCCGTAGGCGTATACGATGCAGCGACCCAGGAGGTGATATCATGGTAAGTTCTGGAAAAAAGTTAGACTTCTGGTTCTGGGTGAAAGTGGCAGTTGTGGGATTTATGCTGGTATTTCTGATCTATCCCTTCTGTACCCTGATCACCCGAAGTTTTTTCTCAACCAAGGTAGACGGTTTTACTTTTGAAAACTACATCAGGTTTTTTACAAAGAAATATTATTATTCCGCTTTAGGAAGAAGTATTTTTGTATCCGTGGTCACAACGGTTACAACGCTGATCGTAGGCGTTCCTATTGCCTATGTAATGTCACGGTATAATGTATGGGGCAAGCAGTTCATCCATATTTTTATTATCATGAGCCTTATGAGTCCGCCATTTATCGGTGCGTATAGCTGGATCATGCTTTTTGGACGTTCTGGACTGGTAACAAATATGTTTTCCCAGTTTGGTATCCACCTTCCAAGCATTTACGGAAAACTGGGTATTATCCTGGTATTTACCTTTAAGTTGTTTCCTTATGTGTATCTGTATACATCCGGTGCTATGGGAAGTATTGACTCCAGCCTGGAAGAGGCAGCAGAGAACCTGGGAAGCAATAAGCTTCGCAGACTGTGGACTATTACACTGCCGGTCGTCCTTCCGTCTATTGCAGCTGGCGCGATCATGGTATTTATGACCAGCCTGGCAGACTTTGGTACTCCAATGCTCATCGGTGAAGGTTATATGGTACTTCCGGTTCTTGTATACAACGAGTACATGAGTGAGATCGGCGGAAATGCCCATCTGGCAAGTGCCCTTTCTGTAGTGGTGGTATTCTGTTCTACTACAGTCCTTCTGGTGCAGAAGCATTTTGCTACAAAGAAGAATTATGTAATGACTGCCATGCGCCCGCCAAAGGAAGAAGAACTTCACGGAGTAAAGCGTTTCCTGGCAACATTCCCGGTTATGCTGGTTACATTTATAGGTATCCTTCCTCAGATCGTAGTCATTGTCAGCAGCTTTATTAAGAGTGATTTTACAGGATTTAAGAAGGGCTTCAGTCTGGGAAGCTATATTACTATTTTTAATCGTCTGTGGACCAATATCCGCAATACATTTGTATTTTCAACCATTGCTATTGTATTTATCATCATCATAGGTATGTTGATCTCCTATATCGTTGTGCGGCAGAAGGGCTTTGCAGGACAGTTAATGGATCTGCTGATCATGTTCCCGTTTGTAATTCCAGGCGCTGTTCTTGGTATCAGCCTGATCGTAGCGTTTAACAAGGAACCGGTGATCCTTACAGGTACAGCAGTGATCATGATCATCGCCTTTGTTGTACGAAAACTGCCTTATACAGTACGCTCCGGCAGTGCTTTTTTGCAGCAGATGGATCCAAGTGTAGAAGAAGCTTCTATCAGCCTTGGGGTATCGCCTATGCAGACCTTTGTTAAGGTAACAGCAAGATTAATGGCACCTGGTGTATTATCCGGCGCTATTTTAAGCTGGATCACCTGTATCAATGAGCTGTCTTCCAGCGTTATGCTTTACGGCGGCAAGACAAGTACCATTTCTGTAGCTATTTATACAGAGGTTGTAAGAAACAGCTTTGGTACAGCGGCAGCGCTGGCATCGATCCTTACTGTCAGTACAGTTATTTCCCTGCTTATCTTCCTGAAGGTAAGTAAAGGTAAGGTATCCATTGTTTAAACCAATATACTGCACAGCAGTGTGGTATAAGCAGGCAGAAAATCGGCCATAAAGGCAGGTGCAGGAAAGACTCTGCGAGGACATTCTTCAACATAGGAGGAACAAAAAATGGTAAAATTTGGAACTGGCGGCTGGCGTGCGATCATCGGAGAAGAGTTTACCAAGGAAAATATACAGAAACTGACCTTAGCCATGTGCCTGAAAATGAAGGCAGAACATAAAGATACAAAAAGTGTGGTCATCGGTTATGACCGTCGTTTCCTTTCCAAAGAGGCTGTGATCTGGGCATGTCAGATCCTTGGAAAAGAAGGAATCCATGTACAGTTTGTAAACCGCAGCGCACCAACACCTCTGTTAATGTTTTATGTGATGAAACATGAACTGGACTATGGAATGATGGTCACAGCCAGCCATAATCCGGCAATCTACAATGGTATCAAGGTGTTTACATATGGAGGAAGGGATGCAGATGAAATCCAGACAAAGGACATTGAAAAATGGCTTTTGGAAGCAGAAAAACTGTATACACCATGTCATGAAGAAGATGGGCAGATGCCGCCGCCAGGTTACACAGAACTGGTGAAACAGGGCATTGTAGAAGAAATCAATCCAATGAATGAATATCTGGATAATATCTTATCTGTGATCAACGTAGATGCGATCAGAAAGAGAGATTTAAGGGTAGCAGTTGATCCCATGTATGGTGTCAGCCTGACGGCTTTAAGCACCATTCTGGCAGTTGCAAGATGTACGGTAGAGACCATTAATGCCCAGCATGATACGCTTTTTGGAGGTAAGATGCCGGCACCGGCACAAGATACCCTTAAGAACCTTCAGAACTATGTGCTGGACCGTTATTGTGATATTGGCATTGCAACGGACGGTGATGCAGACAGGTTAGGCGTTATTGATGATAAGGGGCATTATCTTCATGCCAACCAGATTTTAGTTATGCTGTATTATTATCTTCTGAAATATAAAGGATGGCGGGGGGATGCTGTGCGCAATCTGGCAACTACCCATATGTTAGATAAGGTAGCAGAAAGCTTTGGCCAGAAATGTTACGAAGTGCCGGTAGGTTTTAAGTATATTTCTGCAAAGATGCAGGAGACAGGTGCGATCATTGGCGGTGAATCTTCCGGTGGGCTGACTGTAAAAGGACATATCCATGGAAAAGACGGCATCTACGCTGCAAGCCTTCTTGTAGAAATGATCGCTGTTACAGGTAAGAGCCTTTCTGGAATTGTAAAGGATATTGAAGACCAGTATGGGGAAACTCATATGGAAGAGCGCAGCTATCGCTTTACAGCAGAAGAAAAGGCGCGGATCCATAGAATGCTGTTAGAAGAACAGAAACTGCCACAACTGCCGTTTGAGGTGTCCCGTGTTTCTTATCAGGACGGCTGCAAGGTCTACTTTAAAAATGGCGGCTGGGTAAGCGCCAGATTTTCAGGTACTGAGCCGCTGCTGCGTATCTTTTGCGAAATGGAAAAAGAGGAAGATGCAGTTCGCGCCTGTGTGGTATTTGAACGCTTTTTGAGTCTGTAAATATATGGAAATACAAAGCTTTTTCTGGTATATTATGAGCGTAGAGAAAAACAAGCGTCTGCGCAGCAGATATTTGTTGCCAGTCAAACAAGGGGCGTCATAGTATGGATACAGGAAAAGCAGACAGAAATGCAGCATATAAAAAGTATAAATTTTTCAACAGGGAATGCAAACAAGGGCGTTCCCTGTTCTTTTTATCTGTTGTATTATCTGGGGCTGCATTATCCATTAGTGCAGGTCTTACAGGCTGCAGCCAGAAGGATGCTCCGGTGCCGGAACCGGCAGAAACAGAAAACTATGATCTGTCTGTATTTACAGCACAGGAACCAGAAGAATGGAGGCCTGTGATCAAGGAATTTGAAGAGCGAACCGGCTGGAATGTAAAGGTGGAAACAGGCTCAGCAAAGGAGATGCTTTCCCGGCTGGAAAACAAAGAGGCAGAATGGGATGTGGTTTTTGGTATCAGTGCGGATGCATTAGAAGAAGGAAAGGAATACTGGCAGACATATAAGGATGCCTGGACCGGATATTCGACCGTATCCTTTGTTATTTTATATAATACTAATGTAGTGACCTACAGAGAACTGCCAACTGGCTGGGATAGTTTGCTGGAACCACGGTGGAAAGGACGTGTGGCAGTGCCGGACCCCCTTAAGTCAGATATGGCGGCTGCCGCTCTTACAGAGGCGGCCAAAAACAGTGAAAAAGAAGAATTTCTGGATTTTTTAGCAGAAAATATGCAGTATCAGATGCCAGAAACCTTTAAAGAAGTGGAACAGGGCATTTCTGACGGCCGTTATTCCATTGGCGTTACCTCAGAAGAGGCAGCGAAAGCGCTGTTGGCTGCAGCGCAGGATGTAGATTATATTTATCCTGAAGAAAGGGGATGCCTTTTTGAAGAGGGAACTGCTATACGGAAAGGAACTCCCAATATAGATGCTGCAGAAGAATTTGTGGACTATACTATCTGCGATGATACAAAATGGCTTTTACAGACCCAGCTTTTACGTCAGCCTGCAAAAGATGCTGTTACCAATAAGGATACATCTGCTGAGGATCTGAAGCAGAGGCTTTTAAGTCAGCAGGAAGTTTTAAGTACCTGGAAGACCATTATGGAAGAAAAGGGCAATGCAGTTCATGAACAGTAATGGAGAAGGCAGGAAAAAGATGAGGATATTAAATAAGCTTTCATTTCATAAAAAGATCTTCCTGGCCTGTCTGCTGACAGCGCTGGTGCCTTTATTGTGTTCCAGTGTGGTTATGATCCGGCTGTTTACAGCAGCTCTTGAACGTCAGGATTTAGATGAAGGGCGGACTCAGATTATAAAGGCAGAGGCAAGACTGGAAGCAGTTTTTGAAAAATGCGAGGAAGCCTGCCAGACTATTGCAGCAGATAAAAAAACGGCCCGGACTATGATCGAAAAAAGTGAGGCAGACCATCAAAGGGAAATGTATCTTTCTTTATATCAGGCTACACAGGAAACATCCGGCTATGCTCAGTTTTCCATTTATGATGCAGGTGGTCATCTGCTTTATACAACTGACACAGAAGGAAAGGAAAAAGATCTGCCAGTATTCTGGGGGCTGTTAAGAAAGGCATCAAAGACAGATGATATTGTATATTACCGCACAGATTCTGATCTTTCTATTACAGACAGAGATATTTTGCTTCAGGGGGCAAGACCGTTATATACAGAGGGCGGCGCCAGGACGGGGTATATTGTTTTTGATTTTACCAGGGAAAATCTGGATGACCTTTTAGGAGCAGAAGTGTCATCTGGTGATATGCTGCTGCTTTTAGATGCTCATAAACGGATGGTGTACTGTTCAGGTCAGGACAAGATTCAGGTTCGCCCAGGTGACAAGATGGAAAAGATATTGGAAAACAGGAAAATGTCTGATGCAGGCCATGACAGGGAACAGTATCTGGTAAGTAACAAAGGCAAAAATGGTTTTTATTTTCTGTTATGCCGTCAGGCACCCATGAGCCAGCCGGCTGTCCAGACCATGTGGACCGTCAGCCTGTGCCTGTCGGCGCTGGGATTATTTTTATGTCTGGCTGTATCTGGTGTACTTACAGGAAGTATTGCCCGCCCGGTACAGACATTAGACGAAGCTATGGAAAAAGTAAAAAAGGGAGATCTTTCCATCCGCATCCATCCGCAGTCAAATGATGAAATGGGCCGCCTGACCAGCAGCTTTAACCAGATGACGGAAGATCTGGGGCGATATCTGGAAGATAAGGTTCAGAGGCAGAA
This sequence comes from Lachnospiraceae bacterium, assembly GCA_025758065.1. Classification (NCBI taxonomy): domain Bacteria; kingdom Bacillati; phylum Bacillota; class Clostridia; order Lachnospirales; family Lachnospiraceae; species Lachnospiraceae bacterium. The sequence goes on along the minus strand of CP107199.1, from coordinate 1,211,260 downwards.
AGACCTTAATGAAACAAAATTAAAATTATACCAGACCCAGTTAAATCCTCATTTTCTCTATAATACACTGGATACTATTAAATGGGAAGCGAGGATACGCCAGATGCCACGGATCGCTGTGCTGGCGGAAAATCTGGCGGTTATATTGCGAAAAAGCATTTCCAGTAAGCTGTTTATCCCTTTAAAAGAGGAATTAGAGACCATTGACAGTTATGTAGAAGTACAGGAGATCCGTTTTACCGGACGTTTCTTGTGCGAAAAGGAGATACCGGATCAGTTAGAGGAGTGCCTGGTTCCGAAAATGATTTTACAGCCATTAGTGGAAAATGCTATCCTACATGGTCTGGAAGGCTGTGAAAATGGATATATCTGTATTTACGCAGGTCGTGAAGGGGATGTTTTAAATATTTCTATCACCGATAATGGATGTGGAATGAGTCCAGAGATACTGGCCTGGATCAACAGCCCGGAACCAGAGAAAAGGGACGGGCACCTGGGGCTTTATAATATTATGAGGATATTAAAATTGTACTATGGAAATGAATATGGTCTGAAGGCAGAGGTGACAGAAGATGGAACAACTGTCACTTTAAGTCTTCCTGTCAGGATGGAGGGGGACGATGTATAAAGTAGTAGTGGTAGAAGATGAAGAAATCGCCAGAAAAGGTATTATATTTACTATTAACTGGGAAGCGTTAAACTGCATGATCGCTGGGGAAGCAGCTAATGGGGAAGAAGGGGCAGCGGTGATCCGCCGTCTTTCGCCGGATATTATTGTTACAGATCTGAAAATGCCCCGTATGGACGGCGTGGAAATGATCCAGATGCTGCGTTGTGAGGGAAACAGGGCGAAATTCATTATCCTGACAGCTTATGGGGATTTTAAATATGCCCAGAGTGCAGTGAAGCTGGGAGTCAGTGATTACCTGTTAAAACCATTAAAAGACGGTGATCTTGAACAGGCAGTGACTCGTATTATTGCCCAGTTAGAGGAAAGAGACCAGATCCGGCAGAAGGAAGAGGAGGAAACGCCTGTTTTCCGGTTTAATGCAGGCAGAAAAGCGAAAAATAAATATGTAGAGCAGGCAATTAAACATATCTGTGAACATTATAAAGAAGATATCAATATCAGCACTGTGGCAGAGCAGCTGCAGATCAGCGAAGGCTATTTAAGCCGCGTATTCAAAAAAGAAACGGATTATACATTTACAACCTATCTTTCCCATTACCGCATGAAGGTGGCAATGGAATTATTAAAAGAGGGAAAGTTAAAGGTATATGAGGTGGCGGATTCAGTGGGGTATTCAGATACTGCCTATTTCAGTGCCCAGTTTAAGAAAGTAGTGGGGATAGCACCATCAGAGTACCAGGAACGGGTCCGGGGATACTGATACAGTGTTTTGCTCCAGGGAAAAAGTGTGTACATCAAAAAATAATTATGTTATCATAGTGATAAGCTTGTTAAAGGGCAGAAGTGCAGGACGATACCCGGGGAGGTGGCCATAATGCTTATATTTAAAGACATCTTGGTACATGAACAGATTAAAGAGCATTTTCAGAACGCTGCAGCAATAGGAAAGGTTTCCCATGCTTATATCTTAAGCGGTGAAGCAGGAATGGGAAAGAAAACCCTTGCCAATGCTTTTGCCATGACGCTTTTGTGTGAAGAAGAGGGAAAAGAGCCGTGTATGCATTGTCACGCCTGTAAGCAGGTCCTTTCTGGAAACCACCCGGATCTGATCTATGTAACACATGAAAAACCGGCTAGTATGGGTGTAGATGATATACGTGAACAGATCAATGATACTATTATGGTGCGCCCGTACAGCAGCCAGTATAAGATCTACATTGTAGATGAAGCACAGAAAATGACGGTTCAGGCCCAGAATGCCCTTTTAAAGACCATAGAGGAGCCGCCGGCCTATGCAGTGATCATGCTTTTGACTACGAATCCGGATGCATTTTTACAGACCATTCTTTCACGATGTGTACAGCTGAAACTGAAACCATTAAAAGACTCTGTTGTGAAGGGTTATCTGGAAGACAAGCTTCAGGTAAAGGATGTTCAGGCAGAAATATACAGTGCGTTTGCAAGAGGAAATCTGGGCAAGGCAATCCATCTGGCCCAGTCTGAGGACTTTAAGATGATGTATGAAGAGATTTTAAGGCTGTTAAAAGAGATCAAGGATATGGATATTTCCCAGCTTTTAGATGTGATCCGTAAATTAAAAGATGATAATACGGATATTAAGGAATGTCTGGATTTTATGCAGATGTGGTACCGGGATATCCTGATGTATAAAACAACGAAGGACTTAAACCTTCTTATTTTCAAAGATGAATTTTCGGCAGTAAAGAAGGCGGCATCTTTAAGCAGCTATGAAGGGCTGGAACGGATCTTAGAGGCGATTGACAAAGCCAGAGTCCGTTTGGATGCCAATGTAAATATGGAACTGGTCATGGAGCTTCTGCTTCTGACTATGAAAGAGAATTAAAGTGTTTTTAAGATTTTTAAGAAAGGAAAATAAGTAAAAGAAATGTTGACAGTAATCGGAGTGCGCTTTCGGACTGCGGGAAAGATCTACTATTTTGATCCGGCAGGCCGTCAGATAAAGATCGGAGATCATGTGATCGTTGAAACTGCCAGAGGCATTGAATACGGTTATGTAGTTTTAGGAAACAGGGAAGTAGATGAGACAAAGGTAATACCACCTTTAAAGCCGGTGATCCGTATGGCAACAGATGAGGACCGCGCCATTGAGGCAAAAAATAAAGAAAAAGAAAAAGAGGCATTTAAGATCTGCCAGGAAAAGATCAAAAAACACAACCTGGAGATGAAACTGATCGATGCGGAATATACATTCGATAATAATAAGGTGCTGTTTTACTTTACGGCAGATGGAAGAATTGACTTTAGAGAGCTGGTAAAGGATCTTGCAAGTATATTTAAGACCCGTATCGAGCTGCGCCAGGTAGGTGTGAGAGATGAGACTAAGATCATGGGAGGAATCGGTATCTGCGGAAGACCGCTGTGCTGTCATTCTTATCTGTCTGAGTTTATCCCGGTTTCTATTAAAATGGCAAAGGAGCAGAACCTGTCTTTAAATCCGACTAAAATATCCGGTGTATGCGGAAGACTGATGTGCTGCCTGAAAAATGAAGAAGAGACCTATGAAGTATTAAACAGCAGGCTTCCGGGACTTGGTGATGCAGTTACAACTTCAGACGGCCTTAAAGGAGAAGTACACAGTGTCAATGTTCTGCGCCAGACTGTAAAAGTGATCGTGATCGTGGATAAGGATGAAAAAGAGATTCGTGAGTACAAGGTGGATCAGTTAAAATTCAAGCCCAGAAGGAAGAAGGGCAAAGGCGGCGAAAAACAGGAAGAAGCTGCAGAGTTAAAGAAACTGGAAGCACTGGAAAAACGGGAAGGAAAGTCAAAGCTGAATGATAAATAGTGAAATGGAACACAGCTGGAGACAGGAAGGAAATATCCTTTTAAGAGATGATGAGCGGATCGATGATCTTCAGAGAAATCATTATGGCATTATCCAGAGAAAAGGTACCTTTTGTTTTGGCATGGATGCAGTTCTGTTGTCCGGTTTTGCAGTGGTAAAGCCGGGAGAGAAAGTATTGGATCTGGGAACAGGTACGGGTATTATTCCTATTCTTTTAGAGGCAAAAACAGAAGGAAAGCATTTTACCGGTCTTGAGATCCAGGAAGAGTCTGCGGATATGGCCAGGAGAAGTGTGAAATACAATCATCTGGAAGAAAAGGTGGAGATCGTAACAGGAGATATCAAGGAGGCCGGAAGCAGGTTTGCACTGGCTTCTTTTGATGTAGTCATCAGCAATCCGCCTTATATGAATGATGCCCACGGGATCAAAAATCCGGGGGATGCCAAGGCTATTGCCCGTCATGAGGTGCTTTGTACCTTAGATGATGTGGTAAGGGAAGGCACAAGGGTGCTAAAACCAGGGGGACGATTTTACATGGTCCACAGGCCGAGAAGACTGATCGAAATATTACAGACCATGAAGCAGTATGGTCTGGAGCCCAAACGGATGAAATTTGTACATCCCTATAAGGACCGGGAAGCTAATATGGTACTCGTTGAAGCAGTAAGAGGCGGAAAAGCTTTGATGAAGGTGGAAGCGCCGGTTATTGTGTTTGATGAGAACGGGGAGTATTCACAGGAGATACGGACTACGTATGGGTATTAAAGCGTTTCGGATGCCGGACGTTGATGCGTTGACGCCAGAAGTGGGCGTTCTGCGTCCGGGACAAATGTGCTTAAGCGGAGGAAAAGTACATGACAGGAAAATTATATTTGTGTGCAACACCCATCGGTAATCTGGAAGATATTACCTACCGGGTGTTAAAAACATTAAAAGAGGCAGATCTGATCGCCGCAGAGGATACAAGACATAGTATCAAGCTGTTAAATCATTTTGACATAAAAACGCCTATGACCAGTTATCATGAGTATAACAAGGTGGAAAAGGCAAAATATCTGGTAGAGAAAATGGCAGAGGGAACCAACATTGCCCTGATCACCGATGCGGGAACTCCAGGAATCTCTGATCCGGGAGAAGAACTGGTAAGACAGTGCTATGAAGCAGGTATTCCAGTGACTTCCCTTCCAGGTCCGGCTGCCTGCATCACAGCCCTTACCATGTCCGGGCTTCCTACCAGAAGGTTCTGCTTTGAGGCATTTCTGCCTGCAGAAAAAAGTGATAAAAAAGAGCGCCAGAGGATTTTGGAAGAGCTGAAAAAAGAGACCAGGACCATGATCGTCTATGAAGCTCCTCATCATCTGGTGGCAACATTAGAAGATCTGTATGGGGCATTGGGAAACCGGAAGATCACTATCTGCAGGGAACTTACCAAAAAGTTTGAAAGTGCCTTCCAGACTACCTTTGAAGAAGCACTGGCCCACTACGAAACCGAAGAACCAAAAGGCGAGTGTGTCATCGTTATTGCCGGAAAGCCGGTAGAAGAGATCCGTGAAGAAGAGATACGCGCCTGGGAAGAGATGCCTATTGAAGAGCATATGGAGCATTATCTGTCACAGGGAATGGACAAAAAAGAAGCAATGAAAGCAGTTGCAAAGGATAGAGGCATATCCAAGAGGGATGTGTATCAGCAGCTGCTGTAAGGATATTCACTAGTACATCGTTTTCGAAATAACTATACCACTCACTTGTCTGCGAATCTGATTGCACAGGCCTAAAAGCCTCAGCGTAGCCCGCTACGCCTGCGTTTTTAGACCTGCACACTCAAATCCGCATCCTACGTGATTAGTACAGTTATTTACGAAACGATGTACTAGAGAACAGGTAAATAAAAGGCTGCCGCACAGCAGACGATTTGCTTAGGCGGCAGCCTTTTATAAATAGTATGAGTTGTTTTATTCTGTTATCTTCAGTCCGGCTAGCTTTGCCAGGGCCAGAATGGATGCTTTGGAAACTTTCTTTCCCTCGTATTCAATCAGATCTTCTGTTACACCGGTGAAGATATCTGCGTTTTCTGCCTTTTTCAGGATGATGCAGTCATCTTCGACTGTGATCTCAAGGGCGTCTTTTACGTCCAGATCCAGGCTTCGTCTAAGCTCGATGGGAAGAGTGATCCGCCCAAGCTCGTCCAGTTTTCTTATAACCCCTGTTGTTTTCATATAAAATACCTCCTGTTGTTTTAATGTACTCTTAGAATCTGATCTTCTCATAAAGTCAAGTACAAAAAGATCCCAGGACAAAAAGATCCCAAGGTACATTCCCCATACATTCCCTAACTTAAGAGACTATAATTAGAAAGTAACAAATTTTGGAAATTAAGTCAATTATCCACTGCAAAAATATTTCTTGACAAAAGTTATCTATTCCTGTAGTATTACTTTGAAGTTCAAAGTATTTATGCGGAATGGTAAGAAAAATGACTACAAAAATTATAGGAACCGGTTCTTATGTACCGGCGCAGATTGTAACCAATGATGACCTGTCAAAGATCGTTGAAACCAATGACCAGTGGATCCGCAGCCGCACGGGGATCGGAGAGAGAAGGATCGCAACAGACGACAGTACATCAGATATGGCGGCAAAAGCAGCTAAGAAAGCTATTGAGCAGGCGGGAATAGATCCTGCGCAGATCGATCTGATCATTCTGGGTACTTCATCACCGGATTACTGCTTTCCAAATGGAGCCTGTGAGATCCAGGCAAAGGTGGGCGCAGTTAATGCAGCCTGCTTTGATATCAGTTCTGCATGTACCGGTTTCGTATTTGCTTTAAGCACTGCACATGCCTATATTTCTTCCGGTCTTTATAAGACAGCTCTTGTGGTCGGTGCTGATCTGTTAAGCAAGTTAGTAGACTGGACAGACAGAAGCACCTGTGTCCTCTTTGGAGACGGAGCAGGAGCAGCAGTAGTAACAGCAGCTGAAAGTGGTATCATCGGCCTGAACATGCATTCTAATGGAGCCAAAGGCGGGGTACTTACCTGTGGCAGCCGTTCTACCGGAAACTTCTTATTAGGAAAGAAACCGGAGCTTGGCTATATGACCATGGAAGGACAGGAAGTGTTCAAATTTGCTGTAAAGCAGGTACCGGAGTGCATTAAAGAGGTTCTGGAAGAAACTGGAAATACAGCAGATGATATTGACCTGTTTGTGATCCATCAGGCAAATTACCGCATTATTGAGTCTATTGCAAAACGCCTGAAGGTGGATCTGGAAAAGTTTCCGGTAAACATGGAACATTATGGAAATACCTCCGGCGCATCTGTACCGATCTTACTGGATGAATTAAACAGGTCCGGAAAGCTGAAGCAGGGAGATAAGCTGGTTTTAGCCGGATTTGGTGCTGGTCTTACCTGGGGTGCCATGCTGTTAGAGTGGTAACACAGTAATATATACAGTAATATACACGCAGCGGCTTTGCCGCAGCGGATAAGATAAACTATAAATTTTAATCAGAAAAAGGAGAACAATATTATGTTAGAGAAGATGAAAGAAATTATTGCAGATCAGTTAAGCGTAGATGCAGACAGCATCACAGAGGCTTCCTCTTTTAAGGAAGATTTAGGAGCAGATTCCTTAGATCTGTTTGAACTGGTTATGGCTTTAGAGGATGAGTATTCCGTAGAAATCCCTGCAGAAGATTTGGAGAATCTGGCTACTGTAGGCGATGTTATGAATTATTTAAAGAACAAGGGCGTTGAGGCTTAAGTTTAAGTAAACGCAAAGAACGTTAATAGCAACAGGGGGACGGCGTGCTTACTATAGGAAGCACGCTGTTTCTACAAGACTGCGGGAAAATCCCGGAATTTTGGAGGAAAGAATGAAGACAAGAATCACAGAAATGTTAGGAATCGAATATCCCATCATTCAGGGAGGAATGGCATGGGTGGCGGAACATCACCTTGCTGCAGCTGTATCTGAGGCAGGCGGTCTGGGACTGATCGGCGGAGCAAACGCTCCTGGAGAAGTAGTCCGTGAAGAGATCCGCAAAGCAAGAAAGCTGACAGATAAGCCTTTTGGTGTAAATGTTATGCTGTTAAGCCCACACGCTGATGATGTAGCAAAGGTAGTTGTAGAAGAAGGCATCAAGGTAGTTACTACCGGTGCCGGAAACCCTGAAAAATATATGGATATGTGGAAGGCTGCAGGCGTTAAGGTCATCCCGGTTGTTGCATCAGTTGCTCTGGCACGCCGTATGGAAAAATATGGTGCTGATGCTGTTGTTGCAGAAGGAATGGAATCCGGCGGACATATCGGCGAAGAAACTACCATGACTTTAGTACCGCAGGTTGTAGATGCTGTATCTATCCCGGTTATCGCAGCAGGTGGTATTGGTGACGGAAGAGGCATTGCAGCTGCATTTATGTTAGGCGCAGAAGCAGTACAGATCGGTACCCGCTTCGTTGTTTCCAAAGAGTCTATTGTACATGAAAATTACAAAGAACGTATTATCAAGGCAAAGGATATCGACTCCACTGTTACAGGAAGAACCCATGGACATCCGGTACGCTGTCTGAGAAACCAGATGACCAGGGAATACATCAAATTAGAACAGGAAGGAAAGTCCTTTGAGGAGCTGGAATACCTGACCTTAGGAACTCTTCGTAAGGCAGTTCAGGAAGGCGATGTAAAAAATGGAACCGTTATGGCTGGTCAGATCGCAGGTCTTATTTCCAAAGAGCAGACCTGTAAGGAAATGATCGAAGAGATGATGGGTCAGGCAGAGAAACTTTTAGGTCGTTGTTAGGTACTTTTGGAACCGCTTTAAAACAGGGAGTAATGAATATGAGTAAGATCGCATTTATCTTCCCAGGTCAGGGCGCACAGACCTGCGGTATGGGAAAAGATTTTTATGAGCACACAGAAACAGGCCGTAAGGTATTTGACAAGGCCACAGAGCTTTTAGGATTTTCTGTTCCAGAGCTTTGCTTTGAGCCAAATGATAGACTGGACATTACAGAATACACACAGGCAGCCATGGTCACTGCCAGCATTGCCATGATGAAGGTTTTAGAAGAAAATGGCGTAAAACCGGATGTAGCAGCTGGTTTAAGCCTTGGTGAGTACTGTGCACTGGCAGCAGTAGGCGTTATGAGTGAAGAAGACGCGATCACCACTGTCCGTCAGAGAGGTATTTTCATGCAGGAAGAGGTTCCGGCTGGAGAAGGTGCTATGGCGGCTATCCTGGCTTTGGATGCAGCAGTAATCGAAGAAGTGACTGCAGATATGGATGGTGTGTGGATCGCAAATTATAACTGTCCGGGACAGATCGTTATTTCCGGCAGGAAAGCAGCTGTAGAAGAGGCTTGTGAAAAGTTAAAAGCAGCAGGCGCAAAACGTGCCATTATGTTAAATGTAAGCGGTCCGTTCCACTCCGGAATGTTAGTTGGTGCCGGGGAGAAGCTGGGAAAGGTTCTTGAAAATGTAGAGATCCACAAGCCGGTCATCCCATATGCAGCTAATGTGACTGCCCAGTATGTAACAGAAGCACAGCCTGTAAAAGACCTTTTAGTAAAACAGGTTTCTTCTTCCGTAAAATGGCAGCAGTGTGTGGAAACTATGCTGGCAGACGGCGTAGATACTTTCATTGAGATCGGCCCGGGAAAGACACTAGCTGGCTTTATGAAAAAGATCGACAGAAGCGTAAAAACATTAAATGTTGAGAAGTTAGAAGATATAGAAAAGGTAGTAGAAGCTTTAAAAGAGGCATAAAGGAGAATAAACATGCTGGAAGGAAAGATTGCACTGGTTACTGGCGCAAGCCGTGGAATTGGACGTCAGATCGCTAAAACATTAGCGGCAAAAGGCGCATTTGTGATCGTGAATTATAATGGTTCTGCTGCAAAGGCAGAAGAGGTAGTAAAAGAAATCCAGGCAGCCGGAGGAAACGGACAGGCAGTTCAGTGCAATGTTTCCGATTTTGAAAGCTGCAAGGAAATGTTAGATGCAGTGGTAAAAGAGCATGGACATCTGGACATCCTGGTAAACAACGCAGGTATCACAAGAGACAACCTGTTAATGAAGATGTCTGAGGAAGACTTTGATGCAGTGATCCAGACCAACTTAAAGGGCGTATTCAACTGTACCCGCCACATTGCAAGACAGATGTTAAAACAGAAGAGCGGACGTATCATCAATATCTCCTCTGTATCCGGTGTTTTAGGAAATGCCGGACAGGCAAATTATTGTGCAGCAAAAGCTGGTGTCATCGGTCTGACCAAGAGTGCGGCAAAAGAGCTGGCAAGCCGTGGAATTACTGTAAATGCAGTTGCACCTGGCTTTATTAAAACAGAGATGACAGAAGTGTTAAAGGATGAGATCAAAAATTCCATTTTAGAGCATATCCCCATGAAAGCATTTGGCGAGACAGAGGATATTGCAAATGCAGTTGCATTTTTAGCATCTGAGGAAGCACGTTATATTACCGGTCAGGTTATTTCAGTAGACGGCGGCATGGCGATGTAACGAAACAGGTATAGGGCGGAAAAAACAAGGCAGACGGGCGCGTCAAGCTTGCTTGTAAGCGCATGTATGACTTGGTTTTTACATCGGATGCCAATCCGATGCTTCTTGACGGACGTCAGTTCGTCAAGAAGATAACGCCCGAACGGCTGCGTTATATAAGATAACGCCCGTCTTACACTGGCAAGGCAAGAATAGAACAGGAGTTAAAAATATGAATACAAGAGTAGTAGTAACAGGTATGGGCGCTATTACCCCAATTGGAAATAGTGTAGAGGCTTTTTGGACTGCGGTCAAGTCAAACACAGTAGGTATTGCACCGATCACTCATTTTGATACAGCTGATTTTAAGTGCAAGCTGGCAGCAGAAGTAAAAGATTTTGATCCAAAACAGTATATGGATCCGAAAACTGCACGCCGTATGGAAACATTCTGCCAGTTTGCAGTAGCAGCAGCAAAGGAAGCTCTGGAAACATCAGGCATTGACATGGAAAAAGAAGATCCTTTCCGTGTTGGCGTAAGCGTAGGCTCCGGTATTGGTTCCTTACAGGCTTTAGAGCGCAACGAAAAAAGACTGTTAGAAAAAGGACCGGGAAGAGTAGAGCCATTATTAGTACCATTAATGATCAGCAACATGGCAGCAGGAAATGTTTCCATCCAGTTTGGTCTTAAGGGAAAATGCATTAACGTAGTAACTGCATGTGCAACCGGTACACATTCCATCGGTGAAGCATTCCGTTCTATCCAGCACGGTGAGGCAGATGTAATGGTAGCAGGCGGTACAGAAGCAAGTATTACACCAATTGGTGTAGCAGGCTTCACCTCCTTAACAGCATTAAACACCACCGATGATGTAAAGAAAGCATCCATCCCATTTGACCAGGACAGAAATGGTTTTGTTATGGGCGAAGGCGCAGGAATCGTAGTATTAGAGTCCTTAGAGCATGCCCAGGCAAGAGGAGCTAAGATCCTGGCAGAAGTAGTTGGATACGGCGCAACCTGTGATGCATACCACATCACTTCTCCTGCTGAAGACGGAAGTGGTGCTGCAAAGGCAATGGAATTTGCCATGAAGGATGCAGGCATCACCCCGGAACAGCTTGATTATGTGAATGCCCATGGAACCAGCACCCATCACAATGACTTATTCGAGACAAAGGCGATCAAACTGGCTTTAGGTGATCATGCAGATAAAGTAAAGATCAACTCTACCAAGTCCATGATCGGCCACTTATTAGGCGCAGCAGGCGGCGTAGAGTTCATTACCTGTGTAAAGAGCATTGAAGATGGTTATGTACATCCAACAGTAGGTCTGGAAACACCAGGTGAAGGCTGTGACTTAGATTACACCATGCATGAAGGCGTATCTATGGATGTAAATTATGCCATCAGCAACTCTTTAGGCTTTGGTGGACATAATGCCAGCCTGATCGTGAAGAAATTCACAGCATAAGGAAGGAGAACGTGGACAATGAATATAGATGAAATCCTGACACTGGTTCAGGCGGTATCGGATTCAAAGCTGACCAGCTTTAAACTGGATCAGGGCGATATGCACATTTCCCTGAAGAAAGAGAAAGAAGAAGCAAAGATCATCACAGTTAGTGCACCTGGCGCTGTCGCAGCTGTTCCGGCTTCAACCGCTGCACCTGTACTGACTGCAGCTTCCACAAGTGTAAACACAGAAATACCTGCAGCAGCACCAGAAGCAGCAGAACACCATGATATTGCTTCTGATAAAGTCATCACATCTCCATTGGTAGGAACCTTCTACAGCTCTTCCTCACCAGATGCAGAAAGCTTTGTAAAAGAAGGAGATACTGTGAAAAAAGGCCAGGTACTTGGCATTATCGAAGCAATGAAGCTGATGAACGAGATCGAAAGCGAATATGACGGCGTTATTGAAGCAATCCTTGTAAATAATGAGGAAGTAGTAGAGTACGGACAGCCATTATTCCGTATTAAATGATAGATGTCCTCCTGGAACCTTTCCAAATAAAAAAATGTACTCTCGGAGTCTTTCCTGCACTTGCTTTTGCGGCCGATTTTCCGCCAGTCGCACCCGAATTTTAGAGGCGGACGCAACGCCAACGTCTCAAAAATTTGGGTACAACTGACAAAAAATCTTCTCGCAAAATCAAGTACAAAAAGATTCCGAGAGTACATAAAAGGTTCCGGGAGAACATTGTATCACAGGAGGACAAAAATCATGTTAATGGGTATTAAAGAAATCCAGGAGATCATTCCGCACAGACATCCATTTCTCCTGGTAGACTGTATTGAAGAATTAGAGCCGGGCGTAAAGGCTGTTGGATATAAATCTGTAACTTATGATGAGCCATATTTCAGAGGCCATTTTCCACAGGAACCGGTTATGCCAGGTGTCCTGATCGTGGAAGCACTGGCCCAGACCGGCGCAGTAGCTATTCTTTCCCAGGAAAATTTCAAGGGAAAGACCGCTTATTTTGGCGGATTAAACAACGTAAAATTCAAACACAAAGTAGTTCCAGGTGACCGTTTAAGACTGGAATGTGAGATCATTAAACAGAAGGGACCGGTTGGCGTAGGAAAAGCAACTGCTACTGTAGATGGCAAGATTGCAGTTGTTGGCGAACTGACCTTTATGATCGGATAAGACTGGTCTATAGGAGATTAAGTATGTTTAACAAGATATTGATCGCAAACAGAGGTGAGATCGCAGTCCGTATTATCAGAGCCTGCCGTGAAATGGGTATCCGCACAGTTGCAGTTTACTCAGAGGCAGATAAGGATAGTCTTCACACGCTTCTGGCAGATGAAGCTATCTGTATCGGCCCGGCTCCTTCCAGTCAGAGCTATCTGAATATGGAGCGTATTCTCTCTGCAACTGTTGCAATGAAGGCAGATGCCATTCATCCGGGCTTTGGCTTTTTATCAGAAAATGCCCGTTTTGCAAAGCTTTGCCAGCAGTGTAACATTACCTTTATCGGACCATCTGCTGAGATCATCAACCGCATGGGAAATAAGTCAGAAGCAAGAAATACCATGATACAGGCTGGAGTTCCTGTTGTTCCGGGAAGCAAAGAGCCTGTATACACAGCAGAGGCCGGTCTTGCCGTGGCAAAGGAGATCGGTTTTCCGGTTATGATAAAGGCTTCCTCCGGTGGCGGTGGAAAGGGAATGCGTATTTCCAGAAGCGAAGAGGATTTTACAGAGCATTTTAATGCAGCCCAGTTAGAGTCTGTAAAGGGTTTTTCCGATGATACTATGTATATTGAAAAATATATTGAAAAACCCCGCCATGTGGAATTTCAGATCATGGGTGACAAGTTTGGCAATGTTGTTCATCTGGGAGAACGTGACTGCTCCATCCAGCGCCGTCATCAGAAGGTAATGGAAGAGTCTCCATGTGAGGTCATTTCCCCAAAGCTTCGTAAAAAAATGGGTGAAGTTGCAGTAAAGGCAGCGAAAGCCGTTAATTACGAGAACGCAGGAACCATCGAGTTTTTATTAGATAAAGATAAAAACTTTTATTTTATGGAAATGAACACCCGTATCCAGGTAGAGCATCCGGTAACAGAAATGGTTTCCGGCATTGACCTGATCAAAGAGCAGATCCGTGTGGCTGCAGGAGAGCCGTTAAGTGTGTCACAGGAAGATATCCAGATCAAGGGTCATGCCATTGAATGCCGTATTAATGCGGAAAACCCGAAGAAGCGCTTTATGCCATGTCCGGGCTGTATTACCAACGTGCATATCCCAGGTGGAAATGGCGTCCGTGTGGATACACATATTTACAATGGTTATAAAGTACCGGCTAACTATGATTCCATGCTCATGAAGCTGATCGTTTATGATAAAGACCGTGCATCTGCTATTGCGAAAATGCGCAGTGCGTTAGGCGAAGTTATCATAGAAGGCATTGAAACAAATATTGATTTTCAGTATGAGATCCTGGAAAATGAAGCTTTTCAGAAGGGTGATACAGACACAGGATTTATTGAAAAGTATTTTCCGGACTACGTAAAATAAATTTTAGAAATTTAATCTGGAATTTCCTCCGTGACTAGTACAGTTATTTACAAAACGATGTACCAGGCCGTGGACCGATATTTATGATCCTGAATAGGGATAATGCAGAAAGGAAGTTGTCGTATGCTGCGCAACATGTTCAGAAAAACGTATACAAAAATAGATACCAAATACAGACCGGTAAGCCAGGAAGGGGAAGAACCATCTATTCCGGAAGGTTTATGGCGCAAATGCAATAAATGCGGACAGCCGATCTATGTGGAAGACGTAAAGAACAATTATTATGTATGCCCCAAATGCGGCGGCTACTTCCGTGTTCATGCTTACCGCAGGATCGAAATGCTTACGGATGTGGGAACCTTTGAGGAATGGAATAAAGAAATGCCATTTTCCAATCCTTTAGACTTTCCTAACTATGAAAAGAAGGTAGAAGCAGCCAGAGAAAAATCCGGCCTGAATGAAGCTATTGTCATTGGAAAGGCAAAGATCGATGGAAATCCTGCTGTTGTAGGTGTGTGCGATGCCCGCTTTATTATGAGCAGTATGGGGCATGTAGTGGGAGAGAAGATCACAGAGGCAGTAGAACGTGCTACAAAGGAAAAGCTTCCGGTGATCCTGTTTGCCTGCTCCGGCGGTGCCAGAATGCAGGAAGGAATTGTTTCCCTGATGCAGATGGCAAAAACTTCCGCAGCCTTAAAACGCCACCATGAAGCAGGACAGCTGTTTATCAGCGTCCTTACTGATCCGACTACCGGAGGCGTGACCGCAAGCTTTGCAATGTTAGGCGATATCATCATTGCAGAACCAGGTGCACTGATCGGTTTTGCCGGTCCAAGAGTTATTGAGCAGACCATTGGGCAGAAGCTGCCGGAAGGTTTCCAGAGAGCTGAATTCCTGTTAGAGCATGGTTTTGTAGACATGATCCTTCCAAGAAAGGATCAAAAGCATGTGATCGGACAGATCCTTTACATGCACAGAAAACATGATATGGCTGTGGAAAAAGATGCTGTAAAAGCAGATACTGCTGTTAATGTATCAGAAGCCCGTCAGAAAAAGGAAAACACAGAAAAGAGTGCCTGGGATACAGTTCTCCTTTCCAGAAAAGCAGACAGACCAACGGCTTTAGATTATATCAACGCTGTTTTTGATGAATTTATAGAATTTCATGGTGACCGCTGCTTTAAAGACGATGGTGCTATTGTAGGCGGTATTGCCATGTTCCATGGCATGCCGGTTACAGTTATCGGACAGCAGAAGGGAAAGAACACCAAGGATAATATCCGCCGTAATTTTGGCATGCCATCCCCTGATGGTTATCGCAAGGCCCTGCGTTTAATGAAGCAGGCAGAAACCTTTGGACGCCCCATTATCTGTTTTGTAGACACACCAGGAGCTTTCTGCGGACTGGAGGCAGAGGAAAGAGGTCAGGGCGAAGCCATTGCAAAGAACCTGTTTGAAATGTCTTCCTTAAAGGTTCCGGTGCTTTCCATTGTCATCGGTGAAGGAGGAAGCGGCGGTGCTTTAGCTATGGCAGTAGCAAATGAAGTGTGGATGATGGAAAATGCCATTTATTCCATTTTATCACCGGAAGGTTTTGCGTCTATTCTTTATAAAGACAGCAAAAAAGCCCCGGAGGCAGCCAGAGTGATGAAGGTAACAGCAGCTGACTTAAAGGAACTGGGGCTGATCGAGAGGATCATTCCAGAGGAAGAACCGGCAAATACAGATACTTTGTACCGTATTGCAGGCTATATGGATCGGTCTATGATCGGATTTTTTGAAAAGTATTTGAAACTGTCCGGAGAAGAGCTGGCAGAACACAGATACGAAAGATTTAGGAGAATGTGAGAAATGAGTGGGA
This sequence comes from Lachnospiraceae bacterium, assembly GCA_025758065.1. Lineage (NCBI taxonomy): Bacteria > Bacillati > Bacillota > Clostridia > Lachnospirales > Lachnospiraceae > Lachnospiraceae bacterium. Next base: position 1,195,412 of record CP107199.1, on the reverse strand, counting down.
TCAAAGCATTAACAATAGGAGATCTGGTCCTTAAAAGACCGGTGATCCAGGGCGGTATGGGTGTAGGCATCAGCCTTCATAGGCTGGCAGGAGCTGTAGCAGCCTGTGGCGGCATGGGACTTATCTCCACAGCACAGATCGGATTCAGGGAACCTGATTTTAAGACCAATTTTGTAGAAGCTAATCTGCGTGCTATCAGACGGGAAATGCAAAAAGCCAGGGAAATCGCACCAAATGGTGCTATTGGCTTTAATATCATGGTAGCTACCAAACATTATGACCTGTGGGTCAAAGAAGCCATTAAATGCGGCGCTGATGCAATTGTATCCGGCGCAGGTCTTCCAGTCCGTCTTCCAGAGTATGCACAGGCTGCATATGAGGAAATGAAAGCAGGGATCGCAGATGCAAAGGAAACCTGCGGAGAGATCTGCAAACAGGCAGTAAAGAAAGTAAAGCTGGCTCCTATTGTGTCTTCTGCCAAATCTGCACAGGTCATATGCAGACTTTGGGACAGAAAGTATAAGCAGGTTCCGGACTTTGTGGTAGTGGAAGGACCGTTAGCTGGTGGTCATCTGGGATTTTCCAGGGAAGAGCTGACAGAGTACGGTGCAGATACAAAAGATGTGCCAAATACCTACAACCAGAAAGCTTACGATAAAGAAGTCCGCTCCATTATGGAAGTAATAAAGACTTACGAAGAAAAGTACCAGAAGCATATCCCGGTAGTAACTGCCGGGGGCATTTATACCTATGAAGATGTAATGCATCAGTTTGAACTGGGGGCAGAAGGAGTGCAGGTAGGCACCCGTTTCGTTACTACTGAAGAATGTGATGCTCCGGATGCTTACAAGCAGGCCTATATCAACGCAAAAAAAGAAGATATCATCATTACCCAGAGCCCGGTAGGAATGCCGGGACGGGCTATTTTAAATCCATTTTTGCAGCAGATCAAAGAGGGAGTCCGCCCGGCTATCAAAAGCTGCTTCCAGTGTCTGGAACACTGCGACATCAGGACTATTCCTTACTGCATTACACAGGCATTGGTAAATGCAGCGGAAGGGGATGAAAATAATGCCCTTCTTTTCTGTGGCAGCAATGCTTACAGAGCAGAAAAAATCGAAAAAGTAGATGATGTGATGAAAGAACTGGTAGGGGAATAATAAGCAGCGCGGTCATCAAAAAACCGGTCATACCTTTTAAATTTTTAAAGGGCATGGCCGGTAATTTTTTTGCCGGAACCTGCATTTTTGGATATGCCAAGCTCTGCCTTTTTCCTGCAAAGAGAACTGAAACTGATACCAAGGACATCTGCTGCCTCCTTAAGCGTCCCGGTCTGGTCCAAAGCCTGTTGTATATAAGCTGCCTCAAATTGGCGAAGGGCTTCTTTTAATGGAATTAAATCCCCCTGCAGCAAATGTGCCGGATCTTTGGAATCAGCCGGCTGTTTCCCGGAAGCGGCAGCATTACTTATAGGGCGAAGGATGGACTGGGATTTTGGTGTATGCAGAGGTGTGCAGCGGGCATGGATAAATGAGTCGATCAGTTCTTTCCTGTTTTCCGACAGACAGATCTGCTGGGACAGATTGGAGATCTCTCTGATATTTCCTTTCCACTCAAGCCCGCTTAATGCAGTCATCTGGTTTTCAGAAATTGGCTGGTTTTCCAAAGTACAATCATATTCTTTCGAATAGTGTTCTATAAAAAAGCGTAGAAATAAAGGAATTTCATCTTTTCGCTTTCTTAAAGGAGGTATATGGATATTGGCTACCCGGATCCTGTAGTAGAGATCTGAACGGAAGGTTCCGGCTTTGATCATTTCCTGCAGATCCTGTCCGGAAGTGCAGATAATGCGGGTGTGGATCTCTTTGGCAGAAAGGGAACCAATGGGGGTTATAGTTTTATTCTGTAAAAAATGTAAAAGAAGAGTCTGACAATGGGGAGAAAGCTCATTGATCTCATCAAAAAGGACGGTTCCATGGTCTGCTGCTTCTAAAAGTCCGGTTTTTCCACTGGCAGAAGCACCGGTAAAGGCGTTGGGAGAATAGCCGAAAAGCTCAGAGGCAAAAAGCTCCTCTGAAATAGCACTGCAGCTGATCTTTACAAAGGGTTTACCAGATAAAGCACCACTTTTCTGGATATATTCTGCCAGAAAGCTTTTTCCAACGCCGCTTTCTCCGTAAATAAGCACAGAAGCCTGATTGTAGGCAAGAAGATTTGCCTTCTGGAAGATCTGTATCATAGACGGGGAATGAAGGATGATCTTTTTTTCAGTACCAGAAATATTATATGCCATATCGTTTCCTCTTCTTACAAAGAGTAGAAGCATCGATCCCCAGTGTTTTTGCTGCCTTTGCAGCAGAGTCGGTGTTATTTAATGCTTTTTGGATCAACTGGATCTCAAATTGTTCTACACATTCCTTTAATGTCATTTCTTTTTTGTCCCGGGTATCTCCGGAAGAAAGATCTGTGGTATCCTTCAGTTCATCTGGAAGCTGATCTGCAGTAATGGTATCACTCTGGCAGAGGACTACCATACTTTCTATCAGGTGCTGCAGCTCCCGGACATTTCCGGGCCAGGAATATTTCTGCATCAGCCGTACCGCATCAGCAGATAATATTTTATTAGTATGGTTCTGTTCGTTATACCGGTTTAAAAAGAAGGTAGACAGCAGAGGAATGTCCTCAGGGCGTTCCCGCAGAGGCGGAAGCGTCAGTTCTACTGCATTTAAACGGTAATAGAGATCCAGACGGAATTCATGGTCATCCACCATCTGCTTTAAATTACGGTTGGTAGCACATATGATGCGGAAATCTACAGGAACCGGTTCCACAGCGCCAATGGCCCGTACTTCCTTATTTTGGATCACCTGGAGAAGTTTTGCCTGGATATCTAAAGGAAGTTCTCCGATCTCATCTAAGAAAATGGTACCTTTATCAGCCAGCTGGATCAGGCCTTCTTTTCCCTGACGGGCGGCACCTGTAAAAGAACCGGGAGTGTATCCAAATAGCTCAGATTCAAATAATGGCTTTGGGATAGTTGCCATATTTACATGGATAAAGTTTTCATGCTTGCGAAGACTGCTCTGGTGGATAAAACGGGCAAGCACATCTTTACCGGTTCCGGATTCACCTGTAAGCATCACAGAAGCAGAGGTGGGAGCTAACCGGAGCGCTTTTCCGTAAATGTTATACATGGCTTTATTAGCAATGATAATGTCTTTTCCAATGCTGGAGTCTACCTGTATATTGCGCAGATGAGATTCCAGGGCCATGGCGCGCATGGTGGATTGGGATGCTTTTTCCTGAAGGCGCATCAGATCGCTGTAATTGCTCACTGAATAGATGATGTAATCGATCTCACCGGCTTTATTTAAAATAGGAGTGGCAGTAGTAAGTACATAATCCTGGGTGGGATAGCGTACAATCTGGGTCTGCTGCTGTCTGGTTTCCAGTACAGTATCGATCATGTACCGTTCTGTAGGCAGTATAACATCTTCACGCTGGGAGATCTTTCGCACATTCTGACCGAAATAATCCCTGATATCAAATTGGGCGAGACTGCTGTAATACCGGTTTCCCCAGATGATTGTCCCGTTTCCGTCAGCGATAATGATCCCAAGTTCCAAAGCATCATAGACACGGGAAACATCCCGCATCCGTATATGAGGTGATCTGGCAGCCATATAAATGTCCTTTCGGTTTGTTATTGTATGGTTTGTATGTTCCAAACATGATTTTTCTTAAGATAATAATTGAATTATTTCAATTTATATCTTAAATTTAGTATAGTTATTGAAAAAAGTCAATAAAAGAAATTAGAAACAAGCATAAAAAATATGCAGAACAGTTAAAAAAGAAAAAATAAAATTTTTATAAAAACGATAAAAAAATAACAAAAACGTAGATAAACCAAAGGTTTCTAAGAACAAAGATCAAAAGTAAACAATACATAAAGATTAGAAAATACAAAAGATGGCACGATAATTGCTTTTAATATTTAGTGATAATGTAGTTGACGGTTACAGAAAGACCAGGCGTCTGGAACATTTGATTGACAAAAAAATGACGAAATGTTTTAGATCATGTGTTCTTTCGTACAACAAAATTTATAGGAGGGGTTATTTTATGCATTATGAACATCATCGCTACGTAGGTAAAGTTTGTGTGGTAACAGGGGCTGCCAACGGCTTGGGGTTAAATCTGGTAAACAGATTAGTAGAAGAAGGTGCTTTAGTAGGTGCTCTGGATCTGGAGCAGGATACACTGGACAAGGAATTTGGGGATAAGAAAGACAAAGTGTTTACAGTTCCATGTGATGTATCATCCAAGGCAAATGTTGACGCAGCTATCGCAGCTGTGATCGAGCATTTTGGGCACATTGACGCTCTGTTTAATATTGCAGGTGTGATCGGACGCCAGTCTCTGTTAGACAGCACCGAAGAGCAGTGGCGCAAAGTCATTGATATCAACTTAAATGGTACATTCTTTGTATCTCAGGCAGTATTAAGACACATGGTAGATAAGGGAATTAAGGGAGTTGTGGTAAATACCAGTTCCGTAGCATCCCTGATCGTTTCTCCAAATACAGGTGCTTACTCCGCAAGTAAAGGCGGCGTTACCATGTTCACCAAATTCGCAGCTTTGGAAATGGCAAAATATGGAATCCGCGTTTGTGCATTCGGACCAGGAACCCATGCAACCAGACTGACAGAGGGAACCAGATTAAATCCTGAAAGATGTGAAATGTTCTTAAGAAACATTCCTATGGGACGTTTTGGTGAGCCGGATGAGGCAACTTCCGTAGCATTATTCTTAGGCTCTGATGAAGCTTCCTACTGTACAGGTCAGACCTGGATCGAAGACGGCGGAAACAGCTTATTCTAATTTGAGATCAAAAATAGAAAAACAGGAGTTGAAATAATGGATTGGCGCGAAAAATATAAAGATAAAATGACCACTGCAGCAGAAGCAGTCAGCCATGTTAAATCCGGAGAAAAAATCATATTTGCTGACTGGATCGGAGAACCGCCTGCATTGGTAGATGCACTGGTTGCACGTTATAAAGAACTGGAAAATGTAATCATTATCCACGGTATGAGTCCGGGACCAAATGAATATCTGGAAGAGAAATACGAAGGACATTTCCACCATATTTCCCTTTTCATCGGACCAAAATCAAGACCGGCTTATCATGCAGGAAGAGTAGATTATCTGGGAGGAACCAATTTCCACAACTGGCCGGATATGTTTGCAAAAAATCCTGATTTAAATCCACACTGGGCATTTATCCAGGTAACACCTCCAAATGAAGATGGTATGTGCAGCTTTGGAAATACCTGCTGCTTTACAGAACCGGCAGCAAGAACCGCAGACCGCATCATTGCCCAGGTCAATCCGGATCTGCCTTTCGTAGAAGGAAGAATGTTTGAACTGGCAAAGGCAGATTACATTGTAGAGCAGACAGCGCCTTTATACATCATCGGCAGGGCAGAGCCAAATGAAAAGATCCAGAAGATCGCAGATTACTGCGCAAGCCTGGTTGAAGACGGCGCAACCATTCAGTTAGGTATTGGAATGCTTCCAGATGCGATTGCCCGCAACCTGATGGACAAAAAGGATCTGGGTGTCCATTCTGAGACATTGACAGAGGCCATGATGGAGCTGGTAAAAGCAGGAGTTATCACCAACAAGAGAAAGACCTTAAATCCTGGTATCTGTATTGGAGCACAGGCAGCAGGAAGCGAAGAATTTTATAAATTCATTGATCATAACCCAATGTTCCAGATGCAGCCGGTTGATTATGTAAATGATCCATATGTCATCGGTCAGAACTACAAGCAGACATCTATTAACGGCTGTCTGGAAGTAGATCTTCAGGGACAGGTCAATTCCGAAACAGTAAATGGAAGACAGTACAGCGGCATCGGCGGCCAGTTAGACCATGTGCGTGGTGCACAGATCAGTGAAGGCGGAAAATCCATTATCGCACTGAATTCTACAGCAAAGAATGACACCATTTCCAAGATCGTACCATATTTCCAGCCTGGAAATATTACAACGGTTCCAAGATATGATGTAGACTATATTGTAACAGAATATGGTATTGCTCCACTGCGTTATAAGACCGTAAGACAGAGAGCAGAAAATCTGATCGCGATTGCTCATCCGAAATTCAGGGATGAACTTCTTGCAAAAGCAAAAGAAATGGGTCTGATCCCTCTGAAAGGTTAATGGTTTATGGAAATGAAAAAGCAAAAAAATCGCTGGATCATGCTTTTTTGCATTTGCTGCAACACCTTTTGTTTCGGAGGCGTATATGCATGGAGTGCATTTTCCGGTGAACTGGCAAATTACATGGGCTGGGATTACAGCAAGGTAACAGTAGCTTATTCCATTATGCTTATGTGTGTGGCTTTAATGGGACTGGTAGGAGGAATGCTGCTGCAGCGTTTCGGAGCCAGAAAGCTGATGATCGCAGCCGGTATTATGTGGGGACTTGGCTGGTTTGCAACAGGAATGGCAGGAAGTATCATTATGCTGTATGCAAGCTTCGGTATCCTTGCAGGCTGTGCCTCCGGATTTGGCTATAATCCAGGTGTTGTAACAGCTGTCAGCTGGTTTCCGGACAAAAAGGGATTTGCTTCCGGAATGGCAGTGGGAACCTGCGGAATGGCATCCCTGATCGTTGCACCGTTAGCTAATTTCTTACTGACCCGGTTTAATGTAATGACAGCGTTTCGCCTGGTAGGCGGAATGTTCTTAGTTGTTTCACTGGCAACATCCTGGTACATAGACGGTCCGCCGGCCGGTTGGAAACCGGAAGGATATACACCGGCAGCAGCCCAGGCTGCAAGGGAAGGAAAAACATGGCGGGAAATGTTAAAGGATCCAAGATGTTATCTTTTATGGGCAACACTTTTATGTGCTTCTGTAGCAGGTCTGATGCTCATCGGACATGCCTCCAGGATCGGCCAGGAAGTGGCAGGTATCACAGCGGCACAGGCAGCACTTTTAGTGGGTATCATGGCAGTTGCCAACTTTGTGGGCAGACTGGCTCTTGGTTCCCTTTCCGATGTTCTTGGGCGTCATAAAGTAGTAATAGGGGTTATGCTTTTATGTGCTCTGGACATGGTATTTTTATCCAGTGTATCTACATTCCCGGCTTTTGTGGCAGCGATCGTTATCACCGGCGTATGCTTTGGTGGAACATTAGCTACATTCTCAGCCTTAAGCTCTGATACATTTGGAGCAAAATACAATGGTATCAATTACAGCATTATTTTTACCGGATACGGCATTGCTTCTATTGTAGGACCAAATGTGGCAACAGCCATTAAGTCATCTACAGGAAATTATTCCGGTGCATTTATTTTTGCTGCAGTATGCAGTATTCTGGCAGCGGCATTATGTTTTGGAGCAAAACAGTTAAACAAAAAAATGGGGTAAATATTTCTCTTATAGGAGGAAATACATATGTTAAGTGTATTGGCAATTATCATTCCGTTGATCGTGCTGGTTATCATGATCTGGAAAAAGGTTAATATCGCAGTTTCAGCGATCGTTTGTACCGGTTTAATGGCACTGATGTCAGGCTTAAATATTTATAACTGTCTTACAAATGATTACATGGAAGCATTTGTGGGCTATATCAAGAATTACTGGCCACTGATCTTCCTGGGTGCAAGCTTTGGTAAGGCTATGCAGTTAGGCGGCGGTGCAGAAGACCTGGCAAATCTTTTAACTTCCAAGCTGGGTACAAAATTCACCATTGCAGTTTTATGTGTTACCACACTGATCTTAAGCTACGGTGGTGTATCCTGCTACGTTATCGTATTCGTTATGTATCCGATCGCATTAAATATGTTTAAGAAGGCTGATCTTCCAAGACATCTGATCCCGGCGATCGTAGCAGCAGGTTCCTTTACGGCTGTAAACTTAGGACCTGGTTCTCCATCTGTTGTAAACAATATCCCTGTAAAATATCTGGGAACATCTGCAACAGTCCTTCCTGTATATTCCGCGATCATCGCAGGTTCCTTCTTCCTGCTGGCACTGTTCTACTGCTTATGGCAGGAAAAAGTTGCACGTAAAAAAGGCGAGCACTTCAGTGCAGACGCAGCAACCCTTAAAATGATGGCAGAATATGAGCAGAAAGAGCATGGAAACGGCGCCATCGCATTTATCCCGCTGGCACTGGTAGTTATTCCGTTATTCTTTGGCGTAAACGTACTGTACACTCTGTTAATGGGATGGATCTCCATCGCTATCCTTTACTGGGATAAGATCGATAATAAGATCGAGATCCTTAACTGTGGCGTCAGTGACGCTATGGGTGCTATTGTAGCAACTTCTGCAGTTGTTGGTTTCGGCGGTGTTGCAAAACTGACAGCAGGTTATACCACTCTTGTAAACGTAGCAACCAGCATGGGAGGTTCTCCACTGATCTCCTTCTCACTTGGTACTGCACTGCTGTCTGGCGCATGCGGTTCCGGTTCCGGCGGTCTGACACTGGCTCTGGAAACACTGGCTCCAAGATACCTGGAAATGGGTATAAATCCTGGTGTCCTTCACAAGATCGCATCAGCAGCCTGCATCACACTGGATTCCCTGCCACACAACGGCGTTATGGTTACTGTACTTGCATGCTGCGGTTTGACCCATAAGGAAGGCTATAAGCATCTGTTTGCTATTACAGTAGTAGGTTCTATTATCATCCTGATAGAGGCAATTGTTCTGGCAAGTATCATGTATCCTATTGGGTGATAGAAAACAGACAGGAGATAGATATGAAAGGATACAGGGATGACCGGATCAGAGAGCTTGAAGCGCTATATCCTTTCTGGCAGGAAAAAACCATATGGGGCTTTTTTGAGGAGACAGCAGAGCGTTTCCCGGATCAGGACTTTATTGTAAGTCCCGGAGAGCGGTTCACCTATAAAGAAACAAAGGAAAAAGTCCTTCAGGTGGCAAAAGGGCTGGCAGCCATAGGTGTAAAGCCTGGTGAACATGTGGCTATGCAGATTGAAAACTGCCCGGAACAGGTATTTGTAGCTCTGGCAGTCAATGCCATAGGCGCGGTAAAGGTACCTGTAAACATTTCCCTTTCTGCCAGAGAACTGGGGTTTGTACTGGAACAGTCCCAGTCTCAGTATCTGATCACAGGTTGTCATATTGATCTTGAAAAAAACGAGACAGCTTTAAAATTAGTTGTCACATTGCCTCAGGCAGACTGTCATATGAGTGTATCTACGAAAGAATGGGCTGATTTCCTTGCAGCAGGAAAAGGAGAGATCCTTTCCCTGCGAAGGGGATCTGAATACGCTCATGATCCGTCAGATATCATTTATACATCAGGAAGCACGAAGGCACCAAAAGGTGTGGTACTTACCCATGATATGCTGATGAGAAGTGCCTATGCCAGCTGTTTAAACAGAGGATTTGAGAAGGGGCGGCGTATTTTCATCCCCCTTCCCATGTTTCATGTTTATGGATATGTAGAAGGGATGCTGGCAGCCATACTGGTGGGAGGAGCTGTGTTATTCCGCCGTGGTAAATTTGCAGCGGAGCCTGTTTTACAGTTTATGAAAGCTGAAGGTGCAAATGACATCTTAAGCGTTCCGGCACAGATGATGTCACTGATCAGTTATCTGAAAGAAAATTTTGTAGAGCTTCCGGAGCTTCATGCAGTGTACTGTTCTGCAGCTGTATGTCCTTCCTGGGTATGGCCGTCCATCAGAAAATACCTTGGTGTATCTGATGTGATCACCGGATATGGGATGACAGAAGTATGCGGGGCATCCATGCAGACTGCCCCTGATGACGGGGATGAGATCCTTGAAAGCAGAGTTGGGAAACTGCTTCCTGGCGGCTGCAGCGGGGAAAAGGCTTATGGCGGACATCAGATCGCTTACCGTGTAGCAGACCAGAAAACGGGAGAAGACTGCAGACCAGGGGAAGTTGGGGAACTCTGGTGTAAGGGAAGCGTAGTAATGAAATGCTACTTTAACCGGGAGGAAGCAAACAGGCGGGTCTTTACTGAAGATGGCTGGTTCAAGACCGGAGACTGCGGCTACTTTGATGAAAATGGATATCTTGTTTTAGCCGGCCGTGTAGACGATATGTATAAGATAAACGGGGAAAATGTATCTCCTAAGTTTTTGGAAGATGTGTTTGGAAACTGTCCCCAGATCAGCAGTGCTGCTGTTGTGGGAGTTCCGGATGAGAAACATGGTTATGTGGGAGCTGCATTTATCCAGTTACATGAGGACACAAAGGAAAACAGGGAAAAGGTAGAAAACTATAGCAAAGAGCACCTGGCAAAATTCCAGGTACCTAAATATTTCTTTTATTTAAAAAATGGGGACTGGCCCCGTACATCTACGGGAAAAGTACAGAAATTCCGGTTAAAGGAAATGGCTGGAAAATTAACAGAAACAATCAAATAACAGAATTTTGGAGGAGGTTTATTTTATGAGCAACAAATATGGATTAACAGAGGACCAGTTAAGTATTCAGGAGATGGCGAAAAAATTCGCAGATGAAGTAGTTGCTGAAACAGTTACAGATTTAGATGCACGTCACGCATTTCCGGAGGAAGAGGTAAAACAGTGTGCGGAAATGGGATTTTTAGGAATCTGCGCACCAGAAGAATACGGCGGTGCAGGAATGGATCACTTAAGCAATGTTCTTGTTATTGAGCAGATCGCAAGACATTCTGCATCTTTAGCTTCTATTATCGATGCTCATGCATCTTTAGGAAGCACTCCTATTGCTATTGCAGGTACCGATGAGCAGAAACGTAAATTCCTTACTCCTGCAGCTATGGGTGAAGGCTTATGTGCATTTGCACTGACAGAGCCTCAGTCCGGTTCTGATGCAGGACAGATCCGTACCAAGGCTGTTTTAGAAGGCGATGAGTGGGTCATCAACGGAAGCAAGGCTTTTATCACAAACAGCCCATATGCAGCTACCTTCTTAGTAGCAGCAAAGACTGATATGGAAGCAAAAGGAAGCAGAGGTATTTCCGTATTTATCGTGCCAGCAGGAACTCCTGGTCTGGAGGTTGGAAAGCCAGAGCAGAAGATGAGCAATAGAAGCTCCTATTCATGCCCACTGACCTTTACAGATGTCCGTATTCCAAAAGAGAATCTGTTAGGTGAATTAAACAGAGGCTTCCCACTGTTTATGAAGTGCGTAGATGATGGCCGTGTAGCAATTTCCGCAGTAGCAGTTGGTATGGCACAGGGCGTTTTAGAGCGTGCAGCTAAATACTCCAAGGAAAGAGTTACTTTTGGAAAGCCAATCTGCGAAAACCAGGCGATCGCATTCAAATTAGCAGAAATGGCAACAGAGATCGATGTAGCCCGTGCAATGCTTTACAATACAGCACGTATGAGTGACAACGGACTTCCATTCAGCAAAGAAGCAACCATGACAAAGATGTTCTGTTCTGAAATGTGTGTACGTGTATGTGATATGGGTCTTCAGATCATGGGCGGATATGGCCTTTGTGACGAATATCAGGTAGAGCGTATGTACCGCGACGCAAAGCTTTTAACCATCGGTGAAGGAACTTCTGAGATCTGCCGTATGGTAGTTGGAAGATTTGTATTAAAAGAGTATTAATAAAAAGCATTAATAATAAACATTAATACGAAAATACAAAAGATTGCAGGAAAAATAGATCCATTTTAGAAAACAGGAGGTTTTGAACATGAAGCGTTCTTATTTATATTTAAGTGAATTTCATGTGGGAGATAAGTTTACCACTCTTTCCCGTACTGTTACAGAAACAGACGTAGTTTTGTTTGCAGGTATTACCGGCGATAACAACCCGATCCATACAGATAAGATCTATGCAGAAAGCCTTCCATTTAAGAGCCGTATTGCCCATGGACTCTTAGGTGCAGGCATTGCTACCGGTTTATGGGGACGTATGGGACTGGTTGACGGTTCTGCTATTGCAGCTTTAAGCACAGAGTGGAAATTCGTAGGAGCCATCAAGATCGGTGATACCATTCACTGTGAGGTGGAAGTTCTGGAGGCTAAGCGCTCTAAATCAAAACCAGACAGAGGTATTTTAAATATCCAGTATTCTATTATTAACCAGGATGGGGCTGTATGCCAGGTAGGAAGCATGGCAACCATGTTATACTGGGAAGAGCCAAAGGAGGAAAATGCATGAACATCTTAGTTTGCATTAAGCAGGTTCCGGATACCACAGAGATCAAGATCGATCCGGTAACAAATACACTGATCCGTGCAGGTGTTCCAAGTATTGTCAATCCTTTTGACGCATATGCATTAGAGATTGCAGCACGTATTAAAGATGTAACACCGGAAACGAAGATCATCCTTCTTTCCATGGGTCCAAAACAGGCAGAAGCAGCTTTAAAAGAGTGTCTGGCAGTAGGCGGAGATAAGGCATATCTGGTAAGTGACAGAGCTTTCGGCGGTGCAGATACATTGGCTACCAGTTATACATTAAAAACAGCTATCGACAAGATCGAGACGCTGGAAGGCAAATTTGATATCATCTTCTGTGGTAAGCAGGCAATTGACGGTGATACCGCACAGGTAGGACCAGAAATCGCAGAGCATATGGATTGTCCACAGATCACATATGCCATTGAAGCAAAGGTAGAAAATGATGAAGTTCTGGTAAAACGTGAGACTGGGGAAGGATATGAGGTTCTGGCAGCAAAGATGCCTTGTGTGATCACAGTGACAAAGCCAAGCTTCAGCCCACGTTATCCAACTATTAAGTCAAAAATGGCAGCAAACAGAGCGACGATCAATACTTTAACTGCAGCAGATATTCCTGTAGACGCAGAACGTATTGGTTTAAAGGGATCTCCTACAAAGGTTAAGAAGAGCTTTACTCCTCCTCAGAAGCAGGGCGGCGTTGTTGTAAAAGAAGATAGTCCGGAAGCTTCTGCACAGAAACTGTTTGAATTATTAAATTCTGCACATATCGTATAAGGAGGGAGGAAGAACATGGAGGCTTTAAGCAAAGATTTATGGGTATTTATTGAAACCGATGAAGAAGGAAAGGCCAGAAATGTAGGACTGGAGCTGTTAAATCCGGGACGCAGACTGGCAGATGCCCAGGGCGGTGTTCTTGTGGCAGTTGTGATCGGTTATAAGACAGAGGCAGCTGTGAAAGAAGCAGCAGCTTATGGAGCAGATAAGATTATTGTAGTTGACGGGGAAGAATACCAGCATTATACCACAGACGCGTATGCAGATGCTATGTATGCCCTGGTAACAAAATACGGACCAACCACCATGATGATCGGTGCTACCAATGAGGGTCGTGACATGGGACCAAGGCTTTCCTGCCGTTTAAGAACTGGTCTGACAGCTGACTGTACAGCTGTAGATTATGATGAAGAAACAGGAAATATCGCATGGACCCGTCCTACCTTCGGTGGAAACCTTCTGGCTACGATCATGTGTCCGGATCATCGTCCGCAGATCGGAACTGTACGTCCGGGCGTATTTAAGAAGGGTGAGAGAAACGAGGATAACAAGCCTGAGATCATTACAGAAGATATCCACATTGCAGCAGAACGTATCCGTACCCGTCTGGTAGAGGTATTAAAAGACTTAGATGCCGGTGATGTAAATCTGGAGAGTGCAGAAGTGATCGTGTCCGGCGGACGAGGCGTTGGCGGACCTGAAGGTTTTGAACCGTTAAAGGAACTTGCAGATCTGTTAGGCGGCGTTGTAGGTGCATCCCGTGCAGCTGTTGACGCAGGCTGGATCGGACATGTTCATCAGGTTGGACAGACCGGAAAGACAGTTGGTCCAAAACTGTACATTGCATGTGGAATTTCAGGAGCAATCCAGCATGCAGCAGGTATGAGTGGTTCTGATGTGATCGTAGCTATTAATAAAGATCCAGATGCACCTATCTTTAATATGGCAGATTATGGTGTAGTAGGCGATCTGAAATTGGTGATCCCGGAACTGATCAAACAGATCAAAGAAAGCAGAAAGTAAAAAATTTGTAAGACATAATGCAGATGTCCGCCCGCCAAAGACAACTTCAGGTGAGCGGATATTTGTGTTCCTGATAACGTGTTTAAGGGAGACCGAAAGTGTATGGGACATTCAGTGCAGGTGGCAGGAAATACAGGTTGTCTTTATTTGATGGGAAACTGTATTCCTTATTATGAGATAAGAGAAAGAGAATGGATATTAATGGATTGTGGTTCCCGTCTGGCAAGAACACAACTGGCAGAATATCTTAGTAAAAACAAGATCAGTGTAAGAGCGGTACTATGCAGTCACGGGCATTATGACCATACAGAAAATAACCGCTTTCTTCAGGAGGAATATGGGGCAGAACTGGTCATGTCCTGTCTGGATGCAGGCATATTGCAGGATACATTGTCTTTAAAAACTGTTTTCTATTCGAATACGTTACAGGATAATGAAAGAGAATGTAGTGATATGCTGTGTAAAGCAGACCAGATGATCCTGCCAGGCCAGGAACAGGTTCAGGTCTGCGGCGTACAGTTCCGGATCCTTTCCCTTCCTGGGCATGCAGCCAGTCATATGGGCTTTGTTACGCCGGATGGGGTGGCTTATCTGGCAGACAGCATGTTTGACCGGGAAAGCCTGAAAAAAGGACGGCTGTTTTATATGCTCTGCTGGTCACAGACACTGAAAACACTGGAAAAGATCAAAAACCTTGGGTATAAAAAATATATTCTTGCCCATTACGGGGTTTTTGATGAAGTAAGGGAACTGGCAGAGGAGAATATACAGCGTTTTAAGGAAATCCTGAGAGATATGAAGCCACTGATCTCTGAGGACATTACTCTGGAACAGCTGACTGCAAAAGTGATCAATGATATGGGACATCCGGTAAAACGTCTGGAAAAAGCCAAATTATATGAACGGATCGTCCGTTCTATGTTGGAATATCTGCTGGAACAGGGGGATGTAAGCTGTTATGTAAGAGATAACAGCGTATGCTATTGCCTGGTAAAATAAAGGAGGACATTATGTACGAAGCATTATTTCAGCCTATGAAAATAGGAGAACTGGAAATAAAAAACCGGTTTGTGATGCCGGCTATGAACAGCCATTATGCAGATGCAAAGCATCATATGACGGAACAGGCCTGCAATTATTATGGCGAGCGGGCACTGGGGGGATTTGGGCTGCTGATCACGGAATTTTTATGTGTCAGTGAAGAAGGACTGGCTTATCCCATGCAGGCAGCTATTTATGATGATGAATTTATTCCTTCATTTTCCAGATTAACAGGACGGGTACATGAAAATGGCGGCCGTATTTTCGCCCAGCTGCAGCATTCTGGAAGAATGCAGGGAAAAGGAAGTACAGATAAAATGGCAGTGGGAGCCAGCAATATCCCGGATAAAGCCAATCTGATCCCGGTACATGAGCTGACAGAAGCAGAAGTAAAGGAAGTAGTAAAAAAATTTGTGGCTGCAGCTGTAAGGGCGCAGAAAGCCGGCTTTGATGGCGTAGAGGTCCATGGTGCCCATGGCTATCTGCTGGCCCAGTTTTTATCCCGGGGTGTAAATAAAAGGGTGGACCGGTACGGCGGAAGTGTTTCCAACCGGGCGAGGATCGTCTGTGAGATCGTAGAAGGGATCAAAGAAGCCTGTGGAAAGGCATTCCCGGTCTGCGTAAGGACCAGCGGTGATGAAGGATATGACGGTGGAAACCGCATTGAAGATGCAGCGGCACAGGCTATTCTTTTTGAGGCAGCCGGTGCAGATGCTATCCATATTTCACATGGGATTGCCATCCATTCTTATTACTCAGAAAGTGGATTTAACATCCAGAACGTGAAAATAGTAAAAGATGTAGTTTCTGTTCCTGTGATCGGAGTAGGAAGAATGAATGATCCGGCGCTGATGTTATCTGCTCTCAGGACAGGTGCAATGGATTTTGTGGCTTTAGGCAGAGAATCTGTCTGCGATCCTCATTTACCGGAAAAGATCAAAGAAGGAAGACTGGATGAGATCCTTACCTGTACCGGATGTATGCAGAGATGTCTGTATCCGAATTCCTTTGAAGAGGGCTTTGGCATTTCCTGTATGATTAATCCATTTAGTGGAAAAGAGCATATATGGGAGATCACACCGGCAGAAAAGAAAAAGAAGATCGCCGTTGTAGGAGCAGGTCCTGTTGGGCTGCAGGCAGCATGGATCCTGGCAAAACGGGGTCATGAAGTAAAGGTATATGAAAAAGAAATTACAGCAGGGGGGCAGTACCGCCTGGCAGCAGTTCCGGCTATGAAACAGGAGCTGGCCAAGACTATCAGTACTTACCTTACTTTCTGTAAGAAATATGGGGCAGAGGTCATTTACGGGGTAAAAGCCACAAAAGAAATGTTAGAACAGGAAGGCTTTGATGAGATCATCCTTGCCTGTGGTGCACAGCCTTTAGTTCCACGTATTCCGGGAATTGACGGTGAAAATGTATATCTGGCAAATCAGGTGCTTTCTTTTGATGTGCGCTTAAGTGGTCAGAAGATCCTGGTACTGGGAGCAGGATTAGTAGGCGCAGAAGCAGCAGAGGTCTTAAGTACCTACGGCAATAAAGTCACTGTTGTAGATATGCTGGATAAAGCAGCACCATTAGCGCCTCTCAGACCAAGAGAGAACCTTTTAAGCCGTTTGGATAAAGCTGGTGTGGGATTTTGTTTAAACAGCCGCGTATGTGAGATCCGTCCGGATGGTATCAGGTATGAGCAGAACGGAGAAACAAAAGAGATGACTGGATTTGACAGTATTGTCCTTGCTTTCGGTTCCCGTTCAGATAAGGCACTGGAAACAGAGTATGAAGGTGATCACCGTATTCACAGTGTAGGAGACTGTCTGACAGCAGGAGATGCCAAAAAGGGAATATATGAGGCAACGAAGCTGGCGATGGTACTGTAAAATACTACCGGGCAGAGAACATTAAATCTTACAAACTGCTGCAAAACATTACAAAACGCTTACATGCCTTGACCTTGGAGCAACTCCAAGGTGTATGCTTTCTGCATAAAACAGATATAAAAATGCAGGAGGCATTGATAAGTATGAAGAAACGTTTTGCTATTACAGCGCTGGCACTGGCTTTGACTGCAGGTAGTGCGATGACATCTTTTGCAGCAGGTTTTACAGGTACAGGAAAGGGAGTAAAGTATCAGTGGGGTGACGGATCTTACTGCACCAACAACTGGGTACAGTACAGAAATCACTGGTTCTATTTTGGTGATGACCAGTTAATGAGAACCGGATGGATCCAGAGAGATGGCACCTGGTACTATGCAGCTGATACCGGCGAACTTCAGGGCGGTATTATGAAGATCAATGGAAATGTTTATTATTTCGACACCAGCAGCTGCAAGATGGTAACTGGCAACTATAACTATAATGGCGGAAACCATGAGTTTACAGAAAATGGAACCACAGACGGCGGTCCATACGTGTACAATGAATGGAACAGCAACGGCACCATTAAACGTGGAGCTAAGTTCGGGGTAAGATAAAATGTAACCGGTACATCATTAACGAAATAATGTACCGGTTCTCTTTCTATTTTCCTGGTCATCATTGACCAAATCACAAAATCTATATAAGATATTCTTTAAGGACACATCCGGAAGAAATATCGATTATGAGAAAATGGGAAAACAGGAGAAAAGAAAGGTATGACGGAAAACAGAACAGAAATGAAACGTCGAGAGTATCTTATAGGTGATATGTCCGAGATCGTGGGCATAAGCCGGGATACTCTCCGTTTTTATGAGAAAAAAGGGATTATAAAATCAAGAAAAAAGGAAAATGGATATCGTTATTATCTGGAAGAAGATATCCTTCGGCTTATGTTTATTGTATACAGGCGGAAGATGAACCAGAGTCTGGAAGAAATTGAAAGATATATAAAGGAAGAGAATTCCTTAGAATGTATGAAAGAACATTTAGCAATGCGTATAAAACAGGAGGAAGCCAGCATACAGTATCACCAGCAGGCGATCGCACGTATGCAGCTTGCTGAACGGGATATGGATCAGGCCGAGAAATATGAGGGAAAATATACTTTTAAAAATTTCCCCACAGCTTATAAATTAGGGGTCTGCGAAAGCCTTCTTGAGGGTCTGAAGCAGTGGTTTGCCATGTCTTCGACGATAGAAGGTCTGGACATGACATATTTTTATACATTATTTTCAATGGGGAAAGACGGTCTGCAGGAGAGGGAAACCAATCTGCTTCTTTATAAAGGAGTAGAGCAGTGGATCGGAAAAGGATTTCAGCCGGAGCAGTATAAATTGACAGAACCGGCTCCCTGTATTTATACCATTGTGAAATCAGAAAGCATTTATCTGAATGAAGAGGTTGCCTGGAAAATGTATAACTGGGGAAAATCCCAGGGTGTAGAGCCGGAACAGATTTTTTATGCCAATAATATGACAACATTTTTGGGAGAGGAAAGAAATATTCACTTTATGGAGCTATATATGCTGGTGAAAAGAGAGCAGTAAAACAGGATGAGCCAGGAAAATTCAAAAGCAGATTTCCAAAATCTGTGAAAATGTGGATAAAAAATCCACAAAATTTTCTATTTCCACATAAAAATACATATTTCCCCACAGTTTCCCCATGGTTTACACACACTATAAACAGAGTTATCCCCA
This sequence comes from Lachnospiraceae bacterium, assembly GCA_025758065.1. Lineage (NCBI taxonomy): Bacteria > Bacillati > Bacillota > Clostridia > Lachnospirales > Lachnospiraceae > Lachnospiraceae bacterium. Next base: position 1,176,745 of record CP107199.1, on the reverse strand, counting down.
AAGTTATCCACATTATCCACCGACAAACACAAGATATGTGGTAAAAAAAAGGGGAAATACAAGATTTAGATTGTGGATAACTTTTGCACTACAGGAAGGTGTATTTTCCCGTGCACCAGATCATAAAATGTGTATAAATGGGTGTGTAAGGAACGCAGAAAAAGTCATATGTTAAATTATATCTGGAGCGGAATGCTTTTTCTGGGGATCATATGGGGAGCATTTCATGGAAGACTGGCTCAGGTAACAGAAGGAGCTTTAAGCGCAGCTGGGGAAGCAGTAACATTAAGCCTCACCATGGTGGGGATCGTAGCTTTCTGGAACGGGATCCTGGAGATAGGAAGCAGGGCCGGGCTGGTAGAGCAGCTTTCGGGGAAAATGAGGCCCATATTAAAGTTTCTGTTTCCAGATCTGCCAACGGACTGTGAAGCTGCCAGACAGATTTCAGTAAATTTCATTGCAAATATTTTAGGGCTTGGCTGGGCCGCAACCCCTGCGGGACTTAAGGCCATGAAAGAACTGGAAAAAATAGAAGAGATGCGCAGAAAAGAGAAAAGCACGGTTCGGGCAGTTCCCAAAGGCACTGCCAGCAATGAAATGTGTACGTTTTTGGTCATGAACATATCATCCCTTCAGCTGATCCCGGTGAATATCATCGCTTACAGAAGCCAGTATCACAGTGTATCTGCGGCAGCTGTTACAGGTCCATGTCTTGTGGCAACTATGGTAAGTACTCTGGCAGCGGTATTTTTTTGCAGGATCATGGATCGTTCCAATAAAAAAGGAGACGTACTTTAACGTCTCCTTCTGTCTAACTGTCTGTTCTTTGCATAATAGGCCCGTTTATCTTCATACATTCTGGCATCTGCTTCAGACAGAGCCTTTTCAGCATTGTCAGTACAATCTTCTACCCACACAGAGCCAAGAGCCAGGTGAACGGAGCTTTCTGCCATATCTGCCAGTATAGAACGGATCATGGACTGGAACAGATTTTCTGTAATGCCCGGTATGAGCACAATAAACTCATCACCGCCAATACGGTATACACATTCCTCCGGAAAATGGGATTTCAGTTTTTCACAGGCATAAAGAAGGGCTTTATCGCCAGCCTGATGTCCCAAAGTATCATTGATCTGTTTTAATCCCATAACATCACCGTAAAGTATGCCCAGACTTTGGCCCTTGGTAAGGGAAGCCAGCTGTTCATTCAGGGCATGGCGGTTTTTCGCACCGGTCAGCTGGTCATAATAGCTTAAGTTTTCCAGCTTTTCAACCAGATTTCTGCGTCGCAGCATGGAATCGATAAAATGTCCAAATAGCTGAAGCATAAAAGCAATATGATCCATACGATCAAGGGGTGGATTGTCGATACCATAGAAAGCGATTATATCCTGATTGCGGGAAATAGGGCTGGTGACCAGCCGTTTAATATTCTGGGGCATAAGTGTTTCATACACAACAGGATCATAAGACATAATATCATCCAAATTCCGGATGATCACGCTTTCTCCTTTCTGGAAAGTGGAAGGCCATGTTCCCAGTGCTTCCGGTGGGATATTGTGCAGCATATTTATCTGGGGAGAAACGCCACAGGTGCACCATTCAAAGGTATTATCAAAGTTGCCATGTTTATTTTTCTCGAAAATATATACCCGGTCGCTGTGGAACATCTGTCCCAGATACTGCAATAATGTATTAATAGACTGTTCAGGTGTTTCTTCTGCCAGAGCACAGCGAAGCCCTTCATTGATCAGAGCTTCAGTGTCTGTAAACTGGGAGAAAGTTTTCTTTGTCATTTCCTGGATATCCAGATCGATCGCTATTTCAATTCGGATTCTGCGCCCGTCATCAATGACCATAGTATCTTTCAGCAGAAAAGAACGATTCACCATCGGATTAAAACGGGACCATTCGTAAAATTCATCTGGTTTTAAGCGTTTATTGGTACACATTGCACAGGGAGAGGAGCATTGCTGCAGGATTTCGTAGCATTTTTTACCTTTATAAGCAGCCTTATCCTTAAAATGGAACAGATTTCTGGCTGTTTTGTTTAAATAGATCAGTTCATATGTATCTATATCAGAAGCATAAACAGCTTCATTCATATTTTCAAAAAATTCCCAAACTTTAGACATAAAAAATCGCTCCTAGTGCATAACTATATTATTTATTATATCCGATTTTTTTGAAAAATGGTAGGACAATTTTTAGACTTTCTTCGACAAATATTAATACTTATTTGCTGAAACAGAGTTATAATACCTTATATTCAGGTTCTCCACATGCCTGCTTAGCTGCCTGTTATCCCAGGCGGAAACTCTCATGAATGATTTGTGAAAAACAGAAAGGACGGGAATAGATGAAACAGAATGGGAATAAAATCCGGTATATGAAATATAAGGGTTCTCTGAAATTGGCAGCAGCAGTGCTTGCAGTTTCGCTGGCTTTTCCTATGGCAGCCCAGGCAAAAGCATGGGATTTTGAAAATGGCAGTTATGTAGATGCTTCAGGTGCGCCTGTTGAGGGGGCAGTGGCAAAAGGTATTACCGTGACAAAATACCAGAACCGTGCAAATAAGGAAAATGGTATTGATTGGGGAAAAGTGGCTGCAGATGGCGTTGGTTTTGCCATGATCCGCATTGGCTATTATAAAGACAGGGATCCGTATTTTGAACGGAATATAACAGAAGCAGCAGCCCATGGCATAAAAACAGGCGTGTTCTTCTATACGCAGGCGCTGGATGCACAGACGGCAGCAGATGAGGCAGAGTATGTGCTCCAGGTTATTAAGGATTTTCCGGTTTCCTATCCGGTAGCTTATGATGTGGAGTCTAATTACCTGTTGGAACAGGGTTTAAGTGCAGCCCAGATCACGGAAAATGTAAATGCCTTCTGCAAGGTGATCGTAGATGCAGGTTATTGCCCTATTGTGTATGCAAATAATGACTGGCTTACCAATCACTTAAATACAGCAGATATCCCATATGATATCTGGTATGCACGTTATGGCACAGTAAACAGTTATCCAAACCGCACTATCTGGCAGTGCACCCAGGAAGGAAATGTAGATGGGATTAATGATCATGTGACCATTGAACTGTCGTTTACAGACTATAGTTCTAAAATCCCTGCAAATAGCTGGAAGAAGATTGATAGCAGATGGTATTACATGAAAGATTATGTGAAGCAGACCGGCTGGGTACAGGTGGGAGATAACTGGTATTATATGGATGCAAATGGAGCCATGGTCAGCAATACGGAAATGGTCATTGATGGCAGGACTTACCGGTTCGCTGCAAATGGAGCTATGATGTATTGAAATAAAAACCCATAAACCTATTGACAGGTAGGTTTATGGGTTTTATAATACCCATAAATCAAAACCCAGTGAACAGATAGGCATATGTGCTGTGCATGGAAAGGAGCTTATTATGGCAGGAATTGTTAAGGGAGCAGCAGGATTAGTAGGAAACACACCACTTTTAGAGCCGGTAAATCTGGAGAAAAAAGAAGGATTAAAAGCAAGAATTTTACTGAAGCTGGAATACTTTAACCCGGCAGGAAGTGTAAAAGACCGTGTAGGAAAGGCAATGATCGAAGATGCAGAAGCAAGAGGCGTTTTAAAACCAGGTTCTGTTATTATTGAACCAACTTCCGGAAATACAGGTATCGGACTTGCATCTGTAGCGGCATCCAAGGGCTACCGCGTGATCTTAACCATGCCGGAGACCATGAGCGTAGAGCGCCGCAACATTTTAAAGGCATATGGCGCTGAGATCGTCCTTACACCTGGGGATAAGGGAATGAGCGGAGCTATCGCAAAGGCAGATGAACTGGCAAAAGAGATCCCGGACAGCTTTATCCCAGGCCAGTTTGTAAACCCTGTAAACCCGAAGATCCACAAAGAGACCACAGGTCCTGAGATCTGGAGAGATGCAGAGGGTCAGGTAGACTTCTTCGTAGCAGGTGTAGGTACAGGCGGCACAATTACCGGTGTTGGCACATACTTAAAAGAGCAGAACCAAAATGTAAAGGTAGTAGCAGTAGAGCCTGCAACTTCTCCTGTTCTCTCTGAAGGACATGGCGGTGCACATAAGATCCAGGGAATCGGTGCTGGTTTCGTACCCAAGGTACTGGATACCAAGATCTACGATGAGGTTATGCCCATCGACAATGAGCATCCATTTGAAGCATCCAAGCTTCTTGCAAAGACAGAAGGTATCTTAACCGGTATCTCTTCTGGTGCAGCTTTATATGCAGCCATCCAGCTGGCAAAACGTCCTGAAAACGAAGGAAAGACCATTGTAGCTCTTCTTCCAGACAGCGGTGACAGATACTACTCCACTCCATTATTTACTGAGGCATAATTCCGGGTATCGTATACTCTCATCCCCATATTCATAAAAATATCCATTTCCACGTATGTTGTAAAAACAAAGCATGTGTGGGGATGGGTATTTTTTATGGGTTTTCTTTTGTTTTTATCAGATCTTATGGTTCCACTTATTATTTTTTATATTGTTGGTTTCGGCATTCTTGGAAAACGTCAGGTATTTGATGATTTTCTGTGGGGCGCAAAAGAAGGGATGGGCACTGTAGTTCAGGTAGTACCTTCTCTGGTGGGGCTGATGACCGCGGTAGGCGTACTTCGGGCTTCTGGATTTTTAGAATTTTTAAGTCAGATTTTAGAAGCACCGGCCACTTCCCTGGGTCTTCCGGGGCAAATTATCCCTATTGCATTTGTGCGTCTGATTTCCAACTCCGCCGCTGTGGGTCTGTTATTGGACTTGTTTAAAAATTATGGCCCGGACTCCCGGATCGGCCTTATGGCCTCCATTCTTATGGGAAGTACAGAAACTGTACTTTATTGCATGAGTGTATATTTTGGTTTTGTTGGTATCAGCCGTACCCGGTACACGCTTGCAGGGGGACTTTTGGCTGCGCTTGTCAGTCTGGCAGTGGGGGTATTTCTGGCTGACCGTCTGGTGGTTTTATAGGATCTGTTTTGTTACTTTTCACGGGTAGGAATTTTCTGAACTGAAAATTCCGTATGATACAGTTGTGAACTCTGTTTTTTCACATTTAAATACGGCAAGTATATTCTATTGAATAAATCCTCATTCTCCGATATACTAATACAGGAAATGAATTTTCAGAGTCTTTTCTCGCAAAATCAAGTACAAAAAGATTCCGAGAGTACATTAGACACACAGGAGGCTGCAATAAAATGGATAATGATTATCTGATAAAAAAACCGCCCTTACAGGCGTTATTTTTATTTTCACTGCCAATGATTATAGGAAACCTGTTCCAGCAGACTTATACCATGGTAGACTCTGCCATTGTAGGCCGTTATGTCAGTGAGCAGGCTCTGGCAGCGGTAGGTGCTTCCTATGCACTGACCAACATCTTTATTTGTGTAGCCATTGGCGGCGGTATCGGTGCATCGGTGATCGTAAGCCGCTGTTTTGGTGCAAAAGAATACGGGAGAATGAAAACAGCTGTATTTACAGCTCTTTTATCCTTCCTTGGTATCAGCTTATGTCTTGGTGTGGCAGGTCTGGTCCTTGGAAAACAGATCATGATCTGGTTAAATACTCCGTCAGACTGTCTGGATATGGCAGCACAGTATTTGCGGATCTATTTTCTGGGACTGCCCTTCCTTTTTATGTACAACGTGCTTTCTGCCATGTTCAACGCACTGGGAAAATCCAGGATCCCACTGTATTTCCTGATATTCTCTTCTGTATTTAATGTAGCCCTTGATATTATCATGGTCACAAAAATGGATATGGGAGTAGCCGGTGTTGCATGGGCCACTTTGATCGCACAGGGAATTTCCGCTGTCCTTTCCTTTGCGGTTCTTATTAAAAACCTGAACGATCTGGAAGGAAAGCAGAAAACACTGTTTGATACAATGGAGCTGTCAGAAATGACCCGTATAGCTATTCCGTCTATTCTCCAGCAGTCTACTGTATCCATTGGTATGATGCTGGTACAGTCTGTAGTCAACGGCTTTGGTTCCGAGGCACTGGCAGGTTTTTCAGCAGCCATGCGTATTGAGTCCATCTGTGTTGTGCCAATGTCTGCCATCGGAAATGCCGTTTCATCCTATACAGCGCAAAATATCGGAGCACAGCAGAAAGACCGTGTCGTTCAGGGACTTCACGCAGCCAGTAAAATGGTCATTGTCTGTGCAGCAGTTATCTGCTTCTTTTTAGAGGTATTTAACCGGGGTATGATCGGACTGTTCATTGGAAATGAAGGAACGGCAGTTGCACTTTCCACAGGAATCGGTTATCTTACCTTTATGGGTTGGTTTTTCTGCTTTATTGGTTTTAAAATGTCAGTGGATGGCCTGCTGCGCGGTGCCGGTGATATGAAAATGTTTACCGTTGCCAATCTGGTAAACTTAGGAATCCGTGTGATCATCGCCATTACGTGTGCCCCAAGATTTGGCATTGCCATGGTCTGGTGCGCAGTTCCTGTGGGCTGGTTTGCAAACTGGGCCATCTCCTATGCAGAGTACCGCACAGGAAAATGGAAGACAATGTAATGCGTACAGAGAGAACATATAATTGAGAAAGAGGTACAAAATGGAACGTTACCTGAAATTCAGAAAAGAATATCCCCGTTTCTTCTACAGAGGTTACAGCACAGAAGAAACATTAAACGAATTAAAGATCACATATACCTTTGAAATAGAAGGCCTTTCCGAATTTACTCCCACGTGGATATTTCCCAAAAATGGAAATACACAGGTGAAATGGAATGAAGACCCATTGATGAAGAAAATGATCTTTTCCCTGGGAATGGTAGAACTGGTCAGCTACTGGAAGATCACCTGTTCACCACAGGTAGTGATCGAAGCAGGCGCTTTAAACAAAGATCAGATCCTCTGGTGGAAAGATCTGTATTTTAATGGTCTTGGGGAATTTTTCTACGTAAATAAGATCACAGAAGCAGATCAGGAAGGCTTTATGGAGATCGTCTGCGAATTGGGTGAAGAAAACAAACAGAAAAATGACTACGGAAAGAAACAGGATACGAAAGGCTCTGAAAAGGGCATTCTTGTGCCTGTAGGTGGCGGGAAGGATTCGGCTGTCACTTTGGAACTGTTAAAAAGTGCAGATGTGCCTGTGTTCGCCTATATCATTAATCCCAGAGGCGCTACCATCCATACTACGGAATCTGCAAAACTGGACGCAGACCATGTGGTAAGTGTACATCGTACACTGGATAAGCGCATGCTCCAGTTAAATAAAGAAGGTTTCTTAAACGGACATACCCCATTTTCCGCGCTGGTGGCATTTTCCACTGTGATCGCAGCAAGGATGGCAGGTCTTTCTTATATTGCGCTGTCCAATGAATCCAGTGCAAATGAAAGCACAGTCCAGGGAAGTACGGTAAACCACCAGTATTCCAAGAGCTTTAAATTTGAGACAGATTTTCATCGTTATCAGACTGACTATCTGACGGGAAGTGCCTACTATTTCAGTATGCTGCGCCCATTAAGCGAGTTCCAGATCGCAAAATATTTCGCAAAACAGAAGCAGTACCACGCTATATTCAGAAGCTGTAATGCGGGAAGCAAAACAGACAGCTGGTGCGGCCATTGTCCGAAGTGCTTATTTGTATACTTTATTCTTTCCCCTTTCCTTTCCAGGGAAGAAGTGAAAGAAATCTTTGGAACGGATATGTTAGAAGATGAGACCATGCAGTCTACTATGGAACAGCTGGTCGGCATCCAGGAAGAAAAGCCATTTGAGTGTGTGGGAAGCAGGGATGAGATCAACACAGCCCTTGTTATGACAATTGACTGTCTGGAAAAAGATGGGGAAAAACTGCCTTATCTTTTAAAATATTATAAGACTACCGGTCTGTATGAAGAATACAAGGCCAAAGGAGATCATTTCTCCGGATATTTTGATGAGCAGAACCTGGTTCCAACAGCCTGGGAGGAATTAGTACGTAAGAACTGCAAATCACAAGAGTGTGAAGAAGAGGCATAAAACTATGATGATCGAAAGAATAATTCCCTGGGTAAAGGGAAAAAAGGTACTGATACTGGGGTTTGGACGTGAAGGTAAATCTACCTGGAATGTGTTAAAAAAGCTGGATTGCTGTGCCCTTGTAGATGTGGCAGATATGGCACATCCTAAAGAAAAGCCGGAAGGTATTGGCAAATGGACTGCAGGTGAGGACTATCAGAAATGCTTAAACGACTATGATGTGGTATTTAAAAGTCCGGGTGTAGTCCTTGAAAAGCCGGTTAAGGAGTATACCAGCCAGATATTATCCCAGACAGAGCTGTTTTTCCAGTGCTTCAGGGACCAGATCATCGGAATTACCGGAACTAAGGGAAAAAGCACTATTACCACTCTGATCTATCATCTGTTAAAAGAAGCGGGAATGGATACCATTCTGGTTGGAAATATCGGTATCCCGGTATTTGACCATATGGAAGAAGTGGGACCGGATACCAGGATCGTTTGCGAACTTTCCTGTCATCAGCTGGAATACATGACTGTTTCCCCCCATATTGCTATTCTCACCAATCTCCATGAGGAGCATTTAGATCACTATGGCACTCTGGAAAAATATGTGCAGGCAAAGCGTCATATTTATTCAAACCAGAAGGAGGGAGACGTTCTTGTATGCAATGTGCAGTGTCTGCCAAAGAAGGGAACCTGCACCTCTAAGCTGATCGCAGCAAAGCCTTCTTTTGAGGAAACATTATTTGAAATACCAGGTGTTTCAGGACAGGAAGCAGTCCTGCCGGAACAGATCGATATCTGGAAAAAAATGGAGATCATACAGGAAAATGATGGAACAAAAGCCAGCTATGACGGTCATTTTATAAAGATCCCAACAGACCAGATCCGGCTTTTAGGACAGCACAATTATTTTGATATCGGCATTGCCTATGCAGTGTGCAGCCTTTTAAAAATAGAAGATACAGTATTTATCAATGGTCTTAAGTCCTATCAGCCGCTGCCTCACCGCTTACAGCCATTAGGGGAAAAAGACGGCATTAAATATTATGATGACTCTATTTCCACTATCTGTGAGACGACCATTCAGGCGTTAAATACACTGAAAGATGTGGATACAGTCCTCATAGGCGGCATGGACCGGGGGATCGATTACAGTGAACTGATTAATTTCCTTTCCGGACATAAGGTTCCCCATATTATCCTGATGGAAGCTACCGGAAAGCGTATTTTAGAGGAGATCCTGAATGGATATCCGGATTTTCAGGATAAAGACCGTCTGGTGCTGACGGATCATCTGGAGGATGCAGTAGCCAAAGCAAAAGAACTGACCAGACCAGGGCACAGCTGTCTTATGTCACCGGCAGCAGCCAGCTATGGTATTTTTAAAAACTTTGAAGAGCGGGGTGAAGTTTTTGCACGCCTGGTGTCTGGATCAGACAAGTTAATGTAAAACTATGTGGAAACACAGAAAAATCACAGGTTTTTAAGAATTTTATAAGGAATTAGGGGCTTGTGTACATGGATAAAATACGATACAATCTGTAAGAAGCTTTTTAGAAACGTGAAAGGGAAGAATGTGGGAACCTACGATACACTGAATGATGTACTTGTGAACCTGTTTCGGGATATCAATAGTATAGAAGAGAAAGCGATAGCCAGTCAGGAATATCAGGATCTGACCAATAACGATATGCATGTGATCAATGCTATCGGGATCGGTACAACTAAAAATATGTCATCCATTGCAAAGGAATTGTCAGTGACCGTGGGTACGCTGACTATTTCTATGAACAGCCTTGTGAAAAAAGGCTATGTGATCCGGTGCCGCAGTACACAGGATCGACGGGTAGTTCATATCTCTCTTTCAGAAAAAGGTGTCAAAGCATATTATCACCATAAACATTTCCATGAACAGATGATCCAGGGAGTGGTTGGTGTGCTGACAGAAGAGGAACTTCAGGCGCTGATCAAAGCACTGACAAAGTTAAATTCCTGGTTCAGAAGCTTTGGCGAGAACGAATAAGGAGGCAACATTACAATGAAAAAATGGTTATTAGGTCTGCTGACAGCTATGATGGCAGTTTCACTGGCTGCATGTACACCGACCACTGAAAAACAGAAAGAAACAAAATCAGCTGCAGAAGCGCAGACACAGATGGAAGCACAGACTACTGGCGGTGCCAGTGATAAAGTACCGGATCCAAACGTAGCTCCGGTTGCTATTATTTCTATATATCACAAGGGTGACGGTGACAGCCTTGTCCAGGATATGGATTCCCTGGACAGTGATGAACTGGATCCGCAAGCTTTAGTAAATAAGATGATGGAGTACGGTATCTTTACAGAAGGAACTGAGGTTTTGGATTTCAACATTACCGGTGAAGATGACAACAAGACAGCTGTCTTAAATCTGAACCAGGCAGAAAATAACGAAGGCGTTTCTGATAATGCATTTCTGGTAGAAATTGGAAATACCTTTGTAGAAAATTTTGAATTATCCAAGCTGACTCTTCAGGTAAACGGAAAAGACCTGGCAGGTGCGGCAGATCTTTCTTATGAAGCTGATTATGAAAATGTAGACTGATAAGATTGTATGACACCTGTATCATTTTATAAACCTTAGCGGAAATATTTGATCCCCCAGAAGGCATAGAGAAATGCTTTTTGGGGGATTTTTTTAACTCCTTGTGCATAAAATTAATACTGATATCAAATACAACAGCAATCATAGTTTCTGTATAGGGGAGCAAGGAGTGAGGATATGACAGGTTATCGCAGGTTAATATCGTATATTTATGCTTATGAAGGAGAAGAAAAGGGAAAAAATATCGGTTTTGTAAAGCTGGAGTCCAGAAACGGCCAGTGCCGCCTTAGTGTAAACGTAAAAAAGATATATGCAGGGGGAAATGATATTGGTGTTTATCTGATCGCTTCAGGTCAGGAGATCCCTTTGGGAAATATCTTTATAAGAAATGGCTGTGGCGAGTTCCGCACCATTATAAATGTGGAAAATGTAATGGGGACAGGCAATTCCCTGGATAGCTACATTGGTCTGGTCATTCATGAAAAAGGGGAAGAATGGCGTGTATACAAGACGGTCTGGGAAGATGCAGTGGCTCAGGCGGCAGAGTTGGAGCTGGCAGAGGCAGCGGAAAAAAAGCCGGATGATACACAGGAACGGGATAAACGGCTGAAAAAGCAGATTGAAGAGCTGAACCGGGAGATCGATGAGGCGGCGAAAGTGGGTGATAATATAGCGGAAAAGGAAAATGTGGAAAAGGAAAGTGCGGCAAAGGGAAATGCGGCAGAAGATACAGCACCAGCAGCATCCGGGGCACCGCAAAATACATCTGAACCGAAGCTTCTGCAGCAATTACAGCCGTCTGGAGACCCGCCTAAGCAACCATCCGCAGCCCAGTCACCACAACCATCCGCAGATCAGTGGGTGCAGCCACCCGCAGATTGGCAGTCCCAGCCACCCGCAGACCAGCTGGCCCAGCCGCCCGCAGATCGAAACTCCCAGCCACCCACAGACCAGCAGCCACAGTCACCCCAGTCTTCGTCCAGCCCATTTATCCAAAGCACACAGCAGGAAGAAATCCCCCTTGGCGATCCAAAAGCCTTAGAACATCTGGACGCAGAAGAAGAAAAATGGGGTCCGGAGGTGCTTTGGGACCGTTTCCGGAAACATTATCCCAAAATGCAGGCTTTTGACAGTCCGGGAACTGCTGAAATACTTACGATCCGTCCTCAGGATATCGGGCTTCTTCCAAGAGAAAACTGGGGATACGGCAACAATAGTTTTCTCCTTCACGGCTATTATAACTACCGCTATCTGATATTTGCCAGAGTAGGTGATGAAAAACATACCAGAGCACGTTACATACTGGGAGTTCCCGGTCATTACTACAGCAATGAAAAATATATGGCATCTATGTTCGGCTTTCCGCATTTTGTCCTCGCAAAGACTCAGCCGGCCCAGGACGGTCGTTTTGGCTACTGGTATGCGGACGTAAGGATGGAGAATGTGGAGTAAATGTGCTATAATCCAACAGACAGACCGCTTTCGTTTTGAAACTGTATACTCAAATCTGCATCTTCCGTCATTGGACCGGTTATTTACGAAAGGATGCACTGATACAGGAATGCGGGAAATCCAATGAACTTTAGAAAGGTAGATATACTCTATGGATGAAGCCACCCAGAAAGAACTTGCCACCAGACAGCGCCGCTGGGAAGCAAGAAATGAAAAACGCCGCCTGAAAGCTTTAGAAGAAGAGGCGAAAGCTGCAAAAATTAAAGCTGAAGACGAAAAATATATGAAAGAAGCCATTAAGCAGGCAAAAAAAGCAGCCAAAATAGGAGATGTTCCCATTGGTTGTGTCCTTGTAAAAGATGGACAGATCATTGCAAGAGGCTATAACCGGAGAAACGCAGATAAAACGGTTCTTTCCCACGCTGAGGTCACTTCCATTAAAAAAGCCTGTAAAAAAGAAGGGGACTGGCGTCTGGAAGATTGTACACTGTACGTGACTTTGGAACCATGTCCCATGTGCGCCGGTGCTATTGTCCAGGCGAGAATACCAAGAGTGGTCATTGGCTCCATGAACAGCAAAGCAGGCTGTGCCGGTTCTGTTCTCAATTTATTAAAAGAGCCTGGTTTCAATCACCAGGCTCAGATCGTTACAGGAATATTAGAAGAAGAATGTTCAGAAATGATGTCAGGCTTTTTTACTGAGCTGCGGAAGAAGAAACATCTTCCGGGAACTCCTTAAAAATACCCCGGATCACAAAAAGTGCCAGTAAAAAAGTGGCAATATCTGCCAGTGGCTGGGCACACTGGATTCCCAGAAGTCCTAAGGATAAAGTCAGAATTATAAGCAGCGGAATCAGGAAAATCCCCTGACGGGCGGTAGATACCAAAGTTGCCCTGAAACCATACCCAATGGACTGAGGCATCATATTACCCATGATCACAGTACCCTGAAGGGGAAGAGTGAGCAGCTGCATCCGCAGTGCCAGTGTTCCGATCTCAATAACCACCGGATCGTTGCGGCGGAACAGGGAGATGATAGCGTGGGATGCCGGGAAACAGATCACACTGAGCACCAGAAGGATAATGGTACTTATGCGGATACAGAACCAGCAGGCTTTCTTCACACGGTTATAAAGCCCAGCGCCGAAGCAGTAGCTGCAAACCGGCTGGAAGCCCTGACCAAAGCCTATGATAACGGAGTTGATAAAGAACATAAAGCGGCTGACAATGGACATGGCTGCAATGGCTGCATCCCCGTAAGGCTGGCACATAAAGTTTAAAAGGATGGTTGCCACGCTGGCAATTCCCTGACGTCCCAAAGATGGGATGCCGCCGTAAATGATCTCACGGTAAATAGCCAGTTTCGGGCGGAATTTGCGTATGCTGATAGAAATACAGCTTTCCTGATGATTGCACATCCATAAAAGGATGCAGAAGCTGATAAACTGGGAAAGTCCTGTAGCTAAAGCAGCTCCGGCAGTACCCATTCCAAGGGTAAAGATAAACAGCGGATCCAGGGCGATATTTAAAAGACCGCCGATGGTAATACCAACCATGGCATAAGAAGCCTTCCCCTGAAAGCGCAGCAGATTGTTCATGATGAAAGAGCAGATCATAAATGGCGCTGCAATAAAAATATACTGTGCATAGGCTTTAGCATAAGGGGCAATGGTTTCTGTTGCGCCTAAAAGCAGGACGATTTTGTGGATATTAAAGGTAGCGGAAACAGTGATCACCAGTCCCATGATGATACCGGTAAAAAAGGCAATGGAAACGATCTGTTCTGCCAGTTCCCGCTTACCGGCGCCTAAAGAACGGGTCATGTAATTGCCGCTTCCCATTCCGATCATAAATGCCAGTGCCTGGATAATGGCCATGGCAGAAAAGATAACGCCTACAGCACCGGAAGCACTGGTGCCTAACTGGCTTACAAAAAATGTATCAGCCATGTTGTAAATAGAGCTGATCAGCATACTGACAATGGTCGGTGCCGCAAGCTTTGGTATAATGTGGCTGATAGGAGAATGGGCCATTTCATAATACTGGTCATGTTTTTCTTTTGTATGATTCATGAAAATGCTCCTTATTTGTAAAAATTTGTAAAACTCTATGTAAATTTAAAAGTTTGAAAAAAGACTCTGAAGCTTATTATAACAGAGGAAAATAAGGATAACAAGATGAATCACTTGACAAAAACACGCCCCACAGGTATACTGGATAAGCATAAATTTGTTATAAAGTTTCCACGCAGCCGGGGAGATAGCGGTGCCCTGTATCTGCAATCCGCTCCAGCAGAGGTGATGCCTTGCCCCGGACCGACCATTGCAAAGCTGCCTTGTGTAAGTGGCGTTGACGTTTGGGTCTTACGCAACGGAAACCTGTGAACCGTGTCAGGGCAGGAATGCAGCAGCACTAAGCAGGACCTTTCGTGTGCCGTAAGGCAGCCTGGACTGAGTTAACTGCATGAGTAACGTTTGTGATGCCGGTACAAAGCAAGGCGCGTGGATCTCTAACTCATAAATTCAAACCTGCAGGTTTTGGAAAGATCATTCCATTATCTGCGGGTTTTTTGCTGTCTAAAACAAGCTAAAATCCAGATTCTGTTCATTTATTATTATCCGTTGCAGTTCATTTATGCGCTGGTTTGAATGAGAAAATGCGCTTGCCCCTTGAAAACCTTTGCGCTATAATTACAAAATGGGTATAATAGAATCATTCTTATGGGCAACAACGAAAAATCCAGATTTCTGATTATGGAGGAAATGCGATATGAGAAGAATAGGTATCTTAACAAGCGGCGGTGATTGCCAGGCATTAAATGCGACTATGCGAGGTGTGGCAAAGTCCCTGTACAATATGCTGGATGATGTGGAGATCATCGGATTTGAAGACGGATATAAAGGCCTTATGTATGCAGATTATCAGATTATGAAACCAGCGGATTTTTCCGGTATCCTTACTCAGGGCGGAACCATTCTGGGAACATCCCGACAGCCATTTAAACAGATGCGCCTTCCGGATGAGAATGGCCTGGATAAGGTTGAAGCCATGAAACATACCTATAAGAAACTGAAATTAAGCTGTCTGGTGGTATTAGGCGGAAACGGAAGCCAGAAGACTGCCAATATGCTCAGCGAGGAAGGCTTAAATGTAGTATCTCTTCCAAAGACCATTGATAATGACCTTTGGGGAACAGATATGACCTTCGGATTCCAGAGCGCAGTAGATGTGGCAACCAATGCCATTGACTGTATCCATACAACAGCCGCTTCCCACGGAAGAGTTTTTATTGTAGAAGTTATGGGACATAAAGTTGGCTGGCTTACCTTATATGCAGGACTTGCAGGCGGTGCGGATATTATCCTTCTTCCAGAGGTACCCTATGATATTCAGGTAGTCTGCGATGCCATTACAAAGCGGACTAAAGCCGGAAAACGTTTTTCTATTCTTGCAGTGGCAGAGGGGGCTATTTCCAAAGAAGATGCTGCCATGTCTAAAAAGGAATTAAAAGAAAAGAAGAAAAGCGGCGTTGTCTATCCGTCTGTTGCATACGAGATCGGAGCACGCATTCAGGAAGTTACAGGCAGTGAAGTGAGAGTCACCGTTCCGGGCCATATGCAGCGGGGCGGAGAACCGTGTCCATATGACCGTGTGCTGGCAACCAGACTGGGCGCTGCAGCGGCAGAGCTTATTATAAATGAAGAATACGGCTATATGGCAGCTGTAAAGAATAATGAGATCACCAAAGTACCATTATCCGAAGTGGCCGGAAAATTAAAGACTGTAGATCCGGACTGCTCCATGATCAGGGAAGCAAAACGGATCGGTATCAGCTTTGGTGATGAGTAATAGTGATCAGTAAAAGCAAGGAGTAAGAAAATGTCGTATACGGCATTATATAGAAAATGGCGTCCTGTCTCTTTTGAAGATGTAAAGGGACAGGACCCTATTGTCCAGACCTTAAAAAACCAGATAACATCAGAGCGCATTGGCCATGCATACCTGTTTTGCGGGACAAGAGGTACTGGTAAGACCAGTATTGCGAAAATATATGCAAGAGCGGTCAACTGTGAGCATCCGGTAGACGGAAGCCCCTGTAATGAATGTGCCTCCTGTAAGTCCATTTTAGCAGGCACCTCCATGAACGTAGTGGAGATCGATGCGGCTTCCAATAATGGCGTGGAAAATATCCGTGATATCAGGGAACAGGTGCAGTATCCGCCTACAGAAGGAAAATACAGAGTCTATATCATCGATGAGGTACACATGTTATCCATTGGTGCATTTAATGCTTTATTAAAGACTCTGGAAGAGCCGCCATCTTATGTGATCTTCATACTGGCAACGACTGAAGTCCATAAAATCCCAATCACCATTCTTTCCAGGTGCCAAAGATACGATTTTAAGAGGATTTCCCTGGAGACCATTGCAGGAAGACTTCGCCAGCTGACAGAAGCGGAGCACATTGAGACCGAAGATAAGGCCCTTATGTACATTGCCAAGGCAGCAGATGGTTCCCTGCGAGATGCCCTAAGCCTTTTGGACCAGTGCGTAGCTTTCCACTATGGAAAACTTCTGACTTATGAAAATGTACTGGATGTCCTTGGGGCAGTAGATTCCGGTGTGTTCAGCAGCATGTTCAATGCTGTGATCGAAGGACGTACTAAAGACTGTATTACACAGTTGGAGGAGATCGTGATCCAGGGCCGTGAATTAGGCCAGTTTGTCACTGATTTTATCTGGTATCTGCGAAATCTGCTGCTAGTCCAGAGCACAGATGATGCAGAAGGCCTTTTGGACATGTCAGAAGAAAATTTAAAACAGTTAAAAGAAGATTCCACAAAAACAGATGGAAATACATTGATGCGCTATATCCGTGTGCTTTCTGAGCTTTCCAACCAGCTGCGTTATGCCAGCCAGAAGCGTGTTATGGTGGAAGTTGCCCTGATCAAGCTGACCAGACCGTCTATGGAGCCGGATATGGATTCTGTTCTCCAGCGGTTAAAGCAGTTAGAGGCAGCTGTAGAAGATCTGGAGGCAGGTGGATTTATGCCAAAAGCAGGTATGCCGCCCCAGGTGGGAATGTTACCGGCAAATGCAGGTATGCAGGGAGCGCAGCCCAAAATGGCAGCTATCCCGGTGCAGGCAGCAGGCACGCCGGGTGTTCCATCAGGAAATGCTTCTGAAGCAGCAGGCATTGTCCCGCCAAACCAGGTCAGTCTTCCACCGGCCCAGTTAGAGGACTTAAATCTTATCAGAAATGAATGGGCGAAGATCATACGGAGCGCAGGAGGCAGTGCAAGAGCCTGCTTCAGGGATACAGTGGTAGAACCTGGTGGAGAAGGCTGTCTTACCATTGTATTTCTTGACTCTATGAGCTATGATATGGGAAGGCGTCCTACTGTAATAGGCCAGTTAGAACAGCTGGTCCAGGATAATTATGGAAAATCCATTTATTTTAAGACCCGGCTGGCCGGACGTGGAGAGCGCTTAGATACCATATACGTTACAAAAGAAGACTTAGAAGATAAGATCCATATGGATATTACGTATGAAGATTAAAAATTAAGAAAAATTCAAAATGATCATGAGGAGGAACGCACCATGGCAAAACGTGGCGGATTCCCAGGCGGTATGCCGGGAAATATGAACAATATTATGAAGCAGGCACAGCGTATGCAGCGCCAGATGGAAGAGACAACAAAGGAACTGGAAGAGAAGGAATACACAGCAGCAGCAGGCGGCGGTGCCGTTACTGTAACTGTATCTGGTAAAAAAGAGGTAGTTTCCATTAAATTATCAGAAGAAGTAGTAGATCCGGATGATATTGAGATGCTGCAGGATCTGATCGTGGCAGCAACTAATGAAGCATTCCGCCAGATGGAAGCTGCAAACAGCGAAGCTATGTCCAGACTTACAGGCGGACTGGGCGGCGCCTTAGGCGGAGGCTTTCCGTTCTAATGGATTATTACAGCAGTCAGATCAGCAAATTGATCGAAGAATTATCTAAGCTTCCGGGAGTGGGAGCAAAGTCTGCTCAGCGCCTTGCCTTTCATATTATCAATATGCCGAAAGAGCAGGTAGATGAACTGGCCGGCGCCATGACCGGTGCCAGAAATAATGTACGTTACTGCAAAGAATGTTTTACACTGACGGACAAAGAACTTTGTCCTATCTGCAGCAGTGACAAGAGAAACCATAAGACTATTATGGTAGTGGAAAATACCAGGGATCTGGCGGCCTATGAAAAGACCGGGAAATACAACGGAGTATATCATGTGCTCCATGGCGCTATTTCACCTATGTTAGGGATCGGGCCGAATGATATTAAATTAAAGGAACTGATGCACCGCCTTCAGGCAGATGTGGAAGAAGTGATCATTGCCACAAATTCCAGTCTGGAAGGTGAAACTACGGCTATGTATATCAGCAAGCTGATAAAGCCAACAGGCATTAAAGTCACCAGGATCGCCAGCGGAGTGCCGGTTGGCGGAGATCTGGAGTATATTGATGAAGTAACCCTTTTAAGAGCACTGGAAGGCAGAATAGAGCTGTAGCTGCGGGGAAAAGCACAGGGAGATACAAAAAAGATGGATAAATACGAGTTTAATATTAAAGTTGAGCAGATTAAAAAACTGATCAACAAAAGCGATTATGAGACAGCTATGAAGATCGCGGATACCATTGATTGGAGAAGAGTCCGCAATGTAAATATTTTGTCTATGGTTGCAGGTATTTATGAGAAAAATGGAGAGTTCCAGGAAGCAAAAGATATCCTGCTTCTGGCCTTCGAACGTGCGCCTATTGGAAAACGCCTGCTTTATAAATTGTCAGAGCTGGCATTAAAGGAAGGCAGTATAGAAGAGGCGGAGGACTATTATAAGGAATTCTGCGACCTGGCTGCAGATGATGCGCGTCAGTATATTTTAAGATATATGATCTTAAAGGCCAAAGGTGCACCTGCAGAACAGCTGATCCATACCTTAGAGCAGTATTGCAATGCAGAGCTGGATGAAAAATGGATGTATGAGCTGGCAGAATTGTACAACAAGGCTGGAATGGAGCAGCTTTGCGTTATGACCTGCGATAAGATCATGCTTATGTTTGGTCTTGGAAAATATGTAGACAAGGCTATGGAGTTAAAGCTTCAGTATGCACCGTTGAATAAGTACCAGATGGATCTGGTAGAAAATAAAGACAAATATGAAGCAAAATTAAAGGCAGTAGAGCAGGAATACCGCCAGGGCACATCCTTTGTTCAGCCTGTAGAAAATACAGACCGCCGTCAGCTGGATCGTGAAGAAGAGGCAGAAGATGAGATGGTCTATGCAGAAGAAACACAGGATCAGGATGCTGGCTATGAGCAGGAATATCCGGAGGAAGAAGAACCGGAAGAATATGAAGAAGAGTTTACGGAAGAACCGGTACGGGAACCTGCAGTTACCATTCAGGAAGATGATGTGACAGAAGAGGAACCAACATCAGAAAAAGCGGAAGCTGGTGAAGATAGGGAAGTTGTTTCGGAAGAAGAACAGGTTTCTGAAGATGAGGCTATTTATGAGACAGCTGCCGCAGATGAAGATATCCGTGCCCGTTTCCATGAAGCTCAGGCACAGGAAAATCTTGCGAGAGAAATGTCAAAATTATCTGTTACAGCTATGGAAGAAGATATTCCGGAAGATGAAATGGCACAGACAAGAGCTCTTGCAGATATCAGAGAGATCCGCAAAGGTCCGGTTTACACAGGATCTAACCATCTGATGATCGAGGCTGAGGTTCCTGAAAAAGGGCTGGAACTGGCTATTGAAGCATTGCGCAAGGTACATAAAGAAACGGGTGTAAAAAACCAGGCTGCAAAGATCTCCGGGGAAAAATTAAACCGCAGAGGTGTATTTGCCCTGGCTGATAAACTGACAGGAAAGGACCTGATCATCGAAAAAGCAGGTGATATGACAGAAGCCATTCTTCAGGAATTAAACCAGCTGATGGCAAGAGATGAGACAGGAATGAATGTTGTCCTGATCGATACTGCAAAGCGTTTAGAAGAACTTCACCGGGTATATCCGGGGCTTGCAAAGCGTTTTGAATGCATTGGTACTTCTGACAGTATCAAAGCAAAAAAAGCAGAAAAACAGCCTGTTAAAGAGGCAGAGCCTGTAAGAGAAATGAAGCTGGCAGCTGCTGTAAAACCACAGGCACCGGCAGCTAAAATCCCAGAAACCACAAAGAAGGTACAGCCTTCTGAAAGGCCGGCAGTAAAGCCGCAAATGGTTCAAAAATCACCTGAAAAACCAGTTAAAAAAACTGTTGGACCAAAGCCGGCTGTAAAACCAGCCCCACAACCGGAAAAGAAACAGGCTGCAAATCCACAGGCTCAGAAACGTCCGGTACAGGCACCGGTAGTAAAAGAACCAAAGCGTCCGGCAGAAGAGCCAAAAGAAGTGGAAATGGATATTGATGAGTTTGCAAAATATGCCTGCCAGTACGCTGGAAAGATCGATTGCAGCATTTCCGGTAAGAGTATGCTGGCTCTCTATGAGCGCATTGAGATCATGGAAGAAGATGGGATCGCACTCACAAAAGCAGAGGCAGAAAATCTGATCGAAGAGGCGGCAGACAGAGCAGAAAATCCATCTTTCTTTAAGAAACTCACAGGTATTTTCTCTTCAAAATATGATAAAGAAGGACTCCTGATACTGAAGGAGGAACATTTCTTATGAAAACAATAAAATTGATCGCTCTGGATCTGGATGGAACCCTTTTAAACATGGAGAAAAAGGTTCCTCAGGGAAATTATGAGGCTTTAAAGCAGTGTGAGGCGGCAGGTATCCAGATCGTACCGGCTACAGGAAGAGGCGTAGGCGGTATTCCGCCTATGATCCGGGAGCTTCCAGGGGCAAACTATGCCATTACTACCAATGGGGCGGTCATAGCGGATCTGAAAACCAATAAGGCTATCCGGACCTGCGGACTTTCCAATGAAATGGTCCAGCGCATTTTGAATATTGCAAAGAAATATCATTCCGCAACGGATCCTTTCATTGACGGAAGGGCCATTACCCAGCCTTCTTCCATTGATCATATGGATGAATTTGGTCTCAGTCCACAGATGCAGAAACTGATCCGCGATACCAGGGAAGTAGTTCCGGATGTAATGGAATACGTAAAAACTACAGGTGCTCAGGCAGAAAAGATCAATATTTTTATGGCTGATCTGGAAGAAAGGGAAATCCTGCGTAGAGAATTAATGGCAATGCCGGAGCTTTCTATCAGTTCTTCTATGTATAATAACCTGGAAGTAAATGCAAAAGGTGCTGATAAGGGATCAGCGCTGTTGTGGCTTGCAGATCATCTGGGTATTTCCAGAGAAGAAACAATGGCCTTTGGAGATGGGGAAAATGATATTCCTATGATCAAAGATGCCGGTATTGGTGTAGCCATGGAAAATGCCCTGGATGCAGTAAAAGAAGCAGCAGATACCATTACTCTCAATAATGATGAGGATGGTGTGGCAGCTGCAATCAGAAAATTTATATTTGGATCAAGTGAAGAATGATGACAGAACATTGGTTATCCATCGCAGCAGGTGTTTTTTTAGTGGGGGCGATGCTATATGGTCATTACCGGGGCCTGCTGCGTCAGTGCGTTTCCTTAGGAGCACTGATATTAACAATCATCACGGTAAAAATAGCAACGCCCTATGTGGCTGATT
>CP107199.1:960000-1150000 GCA_025758065.1 Lachnospiraceae bacterium | reverse complement strand
GCTGGCAAATCCGCTTGACGATCCGAAGCTGTGATGCGGAGCGAATTTAAGTAGTGAAGTGTGTGATTCCGGCTGTCAAGAAAAGCCGCTATCGTGTGATACGTGCCCGTACCGTAAACCGACACAGGTAGATGAGGAGAGAATCCTAAGGCCGGCGGGAGAAGCATTGTTAAGGAACTCGGCAAAATGACCCTGTAACTTCGGGAGAAAGGGTGCCTGGGAAACCAGGCCGCAGAGAATAGGCTCAAGCAACTGTTTAGCAAAAACACAGGTCTATGCAAAACCGTAAGGTGAGGTATATGGGCTGACGCCTGCCCGGTGCTGGAAGGTTAAGAGGAGGGGTTAGCGCAAGCGAAGCTCTGAATTGAAGCCCCAGTAAACGGCGGCCGTAACTATAACGGTCCTAAGGTAGCGAAATTCCTTGTCGGGTAAGTTCCGACCCGCACGAAAGGCGTAATGATTTGAGCGCTGTCTCGACAATGCACCCGGTGAAATTGAAATACCAGTGAAGATGCTGGTTACCCGCGCCAGGACGGAAAGACCCCATGGAGCTTTACTCCAGCTTGATACTGGGATTCGGTACTGCATGTACAGGATAGGTGGGAGACTGAGAAACTTGGACGCCAGTCTGAGATGAGTCGCTGTTGGGATACCACCCCTGCGGTATTGGATTTCTAACCTGCAGCCGTGAACCGGCTGGGGGACAATGTCAGGCGGGGAGTTTGACTGGGGCGGTCGCCTCCGAAAGGGTATCGGAGGCGCTCAAAGGTTCCCTCATAATGGTTGGAAACCATTAGAAGAGTGCAAAGGCATAAGGGAGCTTGACTGCGACACCGACGGGTGGAGCAGGTAGGAAACTAGGACTTAGTGATCCGGTGGTATGAAAGTGGGATTGCCATCGCTCAACGGATAAAAGCTACCCTGGGGATAACAGGCTTATCACTCCCAAGAGTTCACATCGACGGAGTGGTTTGGCACCTCGATGTCGGCTCATCGCATCCTGGGGCTGTAGCAGGTCCCAAGGGTTGGGCTGTTCGCCCATTAAAGCGGTACGCGAGCTGGGTTCAGAACGTCGTGAGACAGTTCGGTCCCTATCCGGCGTGGGCGTAGGATATTTGAGAGGAGCTGTCCTTAGTACGAGAGGACCGGGATGGACGGGCCGCTGGTGTACCTGTTGGAGTGCCAACTCCATGGCAGGGTAGCCAAGCCCGGACGGGATAAACGCTGAAGGCATCTAAGCGTGAAGCCCCCCTCAAGATGAGATATCCCATACGCAGGTAGTAAGACCCCTTGAAGACGACAAGGTAGATAGGTCAGAGGTGGAAGTGTGGTGACACATGGAGCTGACTGATACTAATCGGTCGAGGGCTTGACCAAAAGGTAAGGGAACAAAAAGTTGCAGGTATTCGGTAGTTCAATATGTGGTTTTGAAGGTATGTATACTTTCAATATTCCTCGATAGCTCAGTCGGTAGAGCAAACGGCTGTTAACCGTTGGGTCGTAGGTTCGAGTCCTACTCGGGGAGTTTTTAAGAATTAGCAAGGCCCCATGGTCAAGCGGTTAAGACATCGCCCTTTCACGGCGGTAACAGGGGTCCGAATCCCCTTGGGGTCATTTAACTAAATATGGCGACATAGCCAAGCGGTAAGGCAAAGGTCTGCAACACCTCTATCACCGGTTCGATTCCGGTTGTCGCCTCTTTCTAAGAATCACAGAAATGTGGTTCTTTTTTTCTGCTAAAATAGACTCTTTCCATATCTGAGCCAATATGGTACTATGTATAAGTAAAAAAATTGACAGGATAAAGACATGAATTATATTGTATTTGATCTGGAGTGGAACCAGAGCGCGGAGGGAAAAGAATGCTCCGTGGAGCATATGCCCTTTGAGATTATTGAGATTGGAGCTGTGAAGCTGAATAGACAGATGAAACAGATAAGTGAATTTCATCGTCTGGTACGGCCAAAAGCTTATAAAGAAATGCATTTTAAAATATCAGAAGTGACGCACATGGACATGGAGGAGCTTTCCCGGAAGGGACAGCCATTTCCGGTAGTGATGGAGGATTTTCTGAACTGGTGTGGAGAGGACGAATATATTTTCTGTATCTGGGGATCCATGGATCTGACAGAGTTACAACGGAATATGACCTATCACGGGATGGAAATTCCCTTCCCAAGACCTTTATTATACTATGATGTGCAAAAATTGTATTCTCTGGAGTATTCTGATGGAAAGAGCCGTATTTCTTTAGATCACGCTGTAGAACAGCTTGATCTGGACCAGGAGCGTCCATTCCACAGGGCTCTGGATGATGCAGTTTATACAGGACGGACACTACGCCATATTAATATGGAAGAATATGGGAAATATAGTTCGATCGATTATTACCGGCTTCCAAAACGTGGGTGCAGTTATCAGTTAAAATTTCCAGAGTATTCAAAATATGTTTCAGGGGAATTTGACTGTAAGGAAGAGATCCTTAAGGATAAAGAAATTGCAGATATTGTATGTGTAAAATGTGCCAGAATGCTGCGGAAAAAGATACGCTGGTTTTCTTATGGGCAGCGGTTTTATTTCGCTCTTGGCATTTGTCCGGAGCATGGTTATATGAAGGGAAAGATCCGGGTCAAGAAATCGGAACGGGATCTATATTATGCAGTAAAGACCATTAAAGCAGTGGGGGAAGATGCACTGCCTATGCTGGTCCAGAAAAGAGAAGATAACAAAAAGAAAAAGAAGAATCCGTCAAAATAGTAAGAATGACGGATTCTTCTTTTTTTATGGATCTTATGTAGGGATTTTGGCTTTGAATTTATTCTTCGCGCATTCGGTAGCCAACACCGATCTCTGTAAATATGTATTGTGGCTCAGCCGGGTTTTCTTCCAGTTTTCGGCGGATGTGGGCCATATTTACCCGAAGGATCTGGTTGTCATTATCTGCATATGGTCCCCAGATCTTTGTGATAATAGATTCATAGGTCATGACCCGGCCGGCATTCTGGGCAAGGAGACATACCAGCTTGTATTCAATCTGGGTCAGGTGGACATCCTGATCTTTGACCTTCACCAGACGACGTTCAAAATCTACTAACAGATCTCCTACCTGGTATTTGGAGCTTCCAATATGCTGGTTGCGCTGGGAATGCCGCAGAGCGGTACGGATACGTGCCAGAAGTTCCCCGGTGCCAAATGGTTTGGTCAGATAGTCATCAGCACCCAGATCAAGGGCTGCGATCTTGCTTTTTTCCAGTGTTCTTGCAGAGATAACGATAATAGGTGTAATGCTCCAGGAGCGGACCTGCTCGATCAGCTTTAAGCCGTCCATGTCCGGTAATCCAAGGTCTAAAAGAATCACATCCGGATGTTCGGAAGTAATGTACTGCAGGCCTTCTCTGCCTGTATTCGCAGTGATCACACGGTAGCCCTGAGGTTCTAAAATGTGTTCGATAAAGCTGCAGATATTTTTCTCGTCTTCAATAATGATAATGTTCGCTTTTGTAGTCATAATCAGTACTCCTTCCAGTCGGGTAAGGTAAAAGTAAACATAGCGCCGTCTGCATGGTTTGCAGCCTGGATAGTGCCGCCATGGGCATTAATAATGGTCTTGCAGATAGAAAGCCCGATTCCCATTCCTTTGTGGCTGTCACCGGATTCATTGGTATTTACACCGCCACCGTCAAACAAAGTAGGAAGCCGTTTGGGGTCAATCCCCTTTCCGTAGTCTTTGATAGTGATATAAAGACTTTCTTTTTCTGTGCGCACTTTCAATTCAATAGGCTTTTCGCTGCCAGAATGAAAATGAGCATTTTCTAAAAGATTGTTGATGACCTGTTCGATCAGCATGGCATCCATGGGGACCATGATAAAAGCATCAGGAACACTGACTTTGACGGAGATATCAGGGAAGCGTTTGTGGAAACGCTGGACTGCCTCAGAAATAACTTCCTCTAAGGATTCGTCCGTTTTATTAACAGAGCTTATGCCCTGGTCATCCTGGATACGTGTAACAGAAAGAAGATTTTCTACCATATTTAACAGCCACTGGGCATCTTCTTCAATATTGTGGATCAGCTTGCGCTTTTCCTCTGGTGGCATTTCATTTTCCTGCTCTAAATAGGTGGCACTGGAACCAATGATGGTAGTCAGTGGGGTGCGCAGGTCATGAGACATGGCACGCAGCAGATTGGCGCGCATGGTTTCTTTTTCTGCCTGCATCAGCATACGGTCCTTTTCCTGGATCTGGGCACTCTGCTTGGAAAGCATGATGCAGATACTGCTGGTGAAACAGGAGATAAAAGTCATTCCAACGAAAGTAAGGGGATATCCGCTTAATGTGAAGTTCAGGGTCATATATGGGTAAGTGTAGGCATAATTGACCCAGAATACACTGTAAATAGAGGCAATGATACCAGCGCTGTAGCACTTAGTATACTGAGCATGGAGCAGGATCGCCAGAATGTAAATAATGGATACATTAATGGCATTGCCGCTTAGATGGAAAAGCGCATTGGCTGTAAGGGTAGCGGCTGTCATACAGGCAATCGTTATGGGAAGTGTGTGCAGTGTATTAAAAAATGTGGCCTTTAACCGGCCTGGTAATTTTTTCAGACAATCTTTTTTCAACGCCATAGGATCCACCTCGCTCTGTATTCAATTGTATTATAATTGATTCCTGTCCTAAGTGCAATGTGCGGGTTAAACGTAACGTTTTCTTAGCGGTCAAAAGGCGTTTTCCTGCGGGGACGTTTTACCTTATGTTTTTGCTTTTTGTAAGATGGGGCAGAGCTTCGTTTCTGGGAAAGCAGCTGATCAAAATCAGAAGATGAATAGCCGATATCTTCCAGGCGTTCTAAGCGGCGCTTGCGGCGCAGGAGCAGGTCCTCTTTTTCTTTTCGGTGAGAATGGAGAAGGAAAAAGAGGATGACTCCTGCTGCTGTAAGACCAAGAGCGCAGATTCCAACTAAGATAATGGGGAATTTCTTCCCAGATTGAGGAGAAGCAGCAGAACGGTCAGCGGGGGGCAGAAGGTTCTGGGGCTGTTTTTCCGTCTGATCGGTGGATTCAGTCTGTAATTCGGCCTGTGGAGCTGCTATGTGTCTTGTCTGGCCTGTAGAGCATAAATAGACTTGTCCAATTGAATGGCCGTCATATTGGTAAAGAATGCGGGCGATGGCATTATCAGGGGCATTTTCATCCAGGTCATAGGAAAGAGAAGCCTCTGTATCAGAAAAGTCTGCATCTTTTGGAATGACAACCAGACTGTTTTTGTCTAATTCAAGAGAAATGTTATCCTGGGCAGTCATGCCTCCAATGGTCATATCATTATCCAGAGCCTTATAAGAAGTTTCATGGTCAGCAGCCTTTAATATCTGAAAACGGTCAAAACCAAAGTCAAGAAGTGCTTTTGTATCTGGATAATGGGTCTGGTGGCCATTTAATACAACGGCAATCAGGGTCATGTCATTTTTTTCTGCACAGGTAACAAGGGTATTGCCGGCAATGGAGGTATAGCCGGTTTTTCCGGCAAAGGCACCAGGATAGTAGACAGAGGTATTTTTCACCAGCATGCGGTGATGGTTTGCCACATAGCCGCCTTCGGGATTGCGTTTAGTAGGAGGCAGTTTGTAGTTGCGGGTGCTATCAATTTCTAAAAAATCCGGATTCTGGATAGCTGCTCTGGTGATCAGGGCCATATCGTGTGCAGTAGTATAATGGTTTTCATCATTTAAACCGCTGGGATTTGCAAAATGGCTTCCGGTGCAGCCAAGACTTTCAGCTGTCTGGTTCATAAGCTCTGCAAAGGCTTCCCTGGAGCCGCTTACATGGCAGGCAAGTGCATTGGCACTTTCATTGGCAGAAGCCAGCATCAGGGCGTACAGACAGTCACGGACCGTGAGAACATCACCTTCATCAATACCAGCGGTACTGCTTCCTACTTCCACATTGTAGACGTCATCATGGGAGAAGGTAACTTCTTCATCAAGACTGCAGTGTTCCAGGACGATCAGGGCAGTAAGTATTTTTGTGATACTGGCTGGGTAATAAGGCTGGTCTGCGTTTTTAGCAAAAAGAACCGTTCCGGTCTGCGCTTCCATAAGGATCCCGCCATCTGCCTCAATGGAGATGGCAGATGGCCAGAAAGACGCGGCCAGAGCGGTTCTTACATATGTAAAGAGTATAAAATAAATACTGAGGACTAAAAATAAAGCCCTTTTTCCAAGATTTATAAATTTCCCATATTTCATATAAAAATGCTCCTATTTACGGCGTTTGTTTTTCAGGGTCATGATCAGACAGAGACCAAAAAGAATCAGTGACAGAGAGCCGAAGAGGAAAGCAATACGTCCGGCAGTATCCATGAAAAATCCTTCAGGTACAATATTGATCAGCATATCTGTGGACGGGTCAAGGATCCACAGGTCATTATTAAAAAACATATGGTGGAAAAGGATAAAATATTTCGTAAAGTTTGTGGATATAATAGCAGCCAGTGCTGCGATCGATGCAAAGAACAGTCCGGTTCCCATACAGAGGGAAGAAGGAAGGAGTGTACGCAGATCAGCTTTTGAAAGAACTATAAACAGCAGGGCGATCACGCAGACAGCCACACAGATCCGCCGCAGTATAATGGCTTTTAAAAACAGCCCCTGAACATCTTCCATATGAGCGATCTCACGTTCATTGAAAAATTCACGGGTCTCTCCGCCCATATGTGTGGTTACATGAAGATCTGCACGTTTCCCCTTTAAGTAAGCCATCATCTGGTTGGTAACATCTAACAGGTCATCCATAGTCATGGAAGGAAGATCGTCTAAGACCTGGTATTTGGTGTATTCTTTTTCAAAATATCCGGGATTCCAGTAAACAACAGCTTCTACTGAGGTAAAAAAGAGAATGATCATAAGACAGAATGCGGTAAGGATACCGGCAAAGCGTTGAAGATGTTTCATTAGGTTGCCTCCTTTTGGAAAAATGTTCTCCGGGAATCTTCATTTTCCTATATGCGAAAAAAGCCCGACCCCGCAGCTTCTGGTATCTGCAAAGTCAGACCTTTAAATGCGCCTTCAGGGACTCGAACCCTGGACAAATAGATTAAGAGTCTACTGCTCTACCAACTGAGCTAAAGGCGCATGTCTATGCGTTTTTGAATGACACGATAGACATTATAATGTTTTTTTTGGACCTTGTCAAGACTTTTTTAAGATTTTTTTTCGTTTACGGAAGCGTTTTTTACGTTTACATCTAACTGGTTAAATGGAATCTCAATTCCAGCCTGGTCAAACTTCAGTTTGATCTGCTCCAGTATTCTCCAGCGTACAGTCCAGTAATCAGTGGTATTTGTCCAGCCTCTTGCACCCAGGATAACGGAGCTGTCTGCTAACTGATCTACATAGACGGTAATACCGTCTTCTTTTAAAATAAGAGGATCATTTGCATAAATCTGGTTTAGGATCTCCTTGGCTTTCTTCAGATCAGAAGTATAACCGATGCCAACGGTCAGGTCTACACGGCGCTTTGGCTGGGCGGTCACATTTGTGATGACTGCATTGGACAGGCTGCCGTTGGGGATGGTGATCTTGCGGTTGTCTATAGTAACTAAAGTTGTGTATACAAGACCTATATTTTGTACAGTTCCTTCCGTGCCTTCACAGATGATGTAATCGTGGATGCCGAAGGGTCTCATAACAAGGATCAGGATACCTCCTGCGAAGTTTGCAAGACTGCCCTGAAGAGAAAGACCGATAGCCAGTGTTGCGGAACCTAAAAGAGCAATGATAGAGGCGGATGGTACGCCGATCTTTTCCAGTGCCATGAAAATGACAATCGCGTATGTAATAGCATTTGCCAGGGAAATAAGGAATTTGCTCAGGCTGAGATCCATTCCCATACGGTCAAAGGTCTTTTTCAGAAAATGGCTGATGTAGATGGCGATCCGTGAGCCAATAAAGATGATAAGGGCAGCAATAGCCAGCCGGTAAGCCACGGATAAAAGCCCTGGAGCCCATGCTTTGATGGATTCTAAAATGGAATTTGGTTTTAATTGCTGTAAATCCTCGTGGACTTCTGCGGCTACTGCCTGGGTCTCAGCCAGAGTAGGGAGCGCACTGCTTTCCTGGGCTGCAAATAATATCATAAAGTTTCCTCCTGCTCTTGTTAAATGTTTTCTCGGAATCTTCTCATAAAATCAGGTGAAAGAAAGAATCCGGGAACATATGTTAAGTAAGATAGAATAAGTTTACCATGATTTGCAGGAGGGGACAATGTATTGTAAATATTTGGTTGATTTTTTTTGAAAAATATTAAAAAAGTCGTTGACAAGAAAGGGCATGTACGTTATAATCATCGTTGTGTTCAGGAGAACGCGCCTTTAGCTCAGTTGGTAGAGCAGTAGACTCTTAATCTATTTGTCCAGGGTTCGAGTCCCTGAAGGCGCATTGAAAGGTCTGGTTTTGCAGATATTGGAGGCTGCGGGGTCGGACTTTTTTG
Organism: Lachnospiraceae bacterium; assembly: GCA_025758065.1. Lineage (NCBI taxonomy): Bacteria > Bacillati > Bacillota > Clostridia > Lachnospirales > Lachnospiraceae > Lachnospiraceae bacterium. The sequence goes on along the minus strand of CP107199.1, from coordinate 1,141,510 downwards.
TTGCGTAAAAATAGAAAAAAGGTATTGTGCCAGGAACAGGCGCAATGGGATCGCGGTCAAACAGTTATTTTTTGTGGCAGTGTTTATGACTGGGACAGGGGCCGAGGCATTTGTTGACCTCGCGAAAAGCTTTACAAAGTTTCAAGGCCCGTTTGTCCCAGTCTTTTTTGTCGCAGGTGGCCTTGCAAAGCTGTCTGGTAAGTTTTGGTGGGAGTTTCATGGGAATGGGACTCCTTTTTTATTTCTGTTCTTTATATATATATGATGATACCAGGGGAAAAAGGTCAAAAATGCGACGCAAGCGTGCTTGCAGGAGGATTTATGACCTTGGGTCCCGCCCAAAACATGAGTAAGAAGCCATTTTTTGAAGAAAAATGAGCAGATTACGAATGTTTTTAGAATTGAGGAAGTGCAAAGCACGCAGCAATCCGGTATCAGGAGGGTTAAAAGGAAAATTCCATATTTATAAAAACAAGAAGATGTCATGGATGAACTGTAACATTTTCTGTGGTCTCTTTCGGTTCTCTTATAGCGATCAGCTTGCAGATGGGATTTCCCATAGAAGAAAATTTTTCTTCATATTCTGTCATTACATTTCCGACAGACATAACTGGATCATGGTGCAGGTCGAAGGTGTGTGCTGTAATAGTCCAGCCTGCTTCTGGAATTGCCTCCAGAGAGTAATCAAAAAGCCCTTTATTGTCAGTTTTAAATTCTACGGTTCCGTGGTCAGCTAAGATCTGGCCGTATACAGCCATAAAATCAGGAGAAGTCAGACGGCGCTTTGCATGGCGGTCTTTTGGCCATGGATCGGAGAAGTTAAGGTAGATCTTGTTTACTTCTCCTGGTGCAAAGTAGTCTGCCATATTTTTGGCATCAATGCACATAAAATAGATGTTGTTTAATTCTAACTGGGCACGTTTTTGAAGACCTCTTAAAAGTACACTGGAGTAGCGTTCAATGCCGATGTAGTTAATATCAGGATTCTGTTTGGCCAGTTCCATGATAAAACGGCCTTTTCCCATACCTACTTCGATCTGGATGGGGTTATCGTTGCCAAAAAACTGGTTCCAGCTGCCTTTATGAAGCTCTGGTTCCTGGATCACATAGGGGCTTTCTGCAATGGTTTCTTCTGCCCCGCGTATATGTCTTAAACGCATGGATGTTGTCCTCTTTCTTAAATATAGTATGCGATTTGGATAGTAAACAGATATCTTCCGCAGTTGCGGAAAATATGAAAGTGAAATATCTGCTAGTAACTATATCATATAGTGCTTAGTGATTGCAAGGCAAAGGAAAAATTGATATACTTACGTTAGCAGATAAAAGAGCAGCTAAAAACGCAAATACTGCTTTATTACATACAAAGGAGGAAGGGCGATGTCAAACTTTGAACGCACTACCAGCTGGCAGCAGATCCAGCAGGGGGTAAAGGAAGCAGAGCGCCTGATCGTCAGCAAAGACTATAATCTTGTTATGGTGAAAGCCAGACAGATATTAGAGTGTATGGTCCGTTGCCTGGCTGAGAAGGCATGCCTTGTAGATGGAGATCTGGCAGATACCATAGATCAGCTTTATGAGGGACACTGGATCGATAAAACCACGAAGGATGATTATCATACTATCCGTATTTTGGGAAATAAAGCGGTTCATGAAAATGACAATACAGCGTATAATGCCAACCAGGCATACCAGCTTCTGACCAAGCAGGTGTATGCGTTTTCACATGATTTTCAGGTATCCAAAACCTTTAATGTGCCTGTGACCGAAACAAGACCGGTGCGAAATACCAGAACAGGTGCAGCAGCTGGCAGTTCAGGGACAGGAAGCACATCTTACGGCCGGACAGACGGGACAAGACCGCGTACAGGTACCGGTGCAGGAAACGGCACCCGCTCAGGAGCAGAACTGCAGGGAGTTTCTGATCGTTCCAGAACAGGGGGAAGCCGTAACAGAGCAGGAAGTAATACAAATACAGGCAGCCGAAGGAGAAATCCCCAAAGTACCAGGCGCTCCTATGGCGGTTCTTCCCGAAGTGGAAGGACCCGCAGAAGAAAACACAGACCATCACCTGTGGAAATGGTATTAAAATTCCTGATCCCGCTCCTTGTGGTCGTGATCCTGATAGTGGCGATCCGTACTTTGATGCCGGGGAAGAAAAAAGCAGATCCGACCCAGCCGGAGACAGTGACTACAGAGCAGATCCAGACAGAGCCTGAAGCGCCTACACCGGAAGAGACCCAGCCACCGGCAGATACCTATGTAGTGACTGGAAATAAAGTAAATGTGCGTACGGAGCCGTCTGCCAATGGCCGTATTCTGGTACAGTTAGAAGGCGGAACAGAAGTTGTTTATGTAAAGCGCTATAATAATGACTGGACTGTGATCAACTATGATGGTCAGGAAGCCTATATTTCCAGCCAGTACATTGCAAAGCAGGAAGCAGAAACCGATGCACAGCCACAGGAAGAAGCAGCCGCTGAAAGTGAAAGTGTAACTAACTAATAGTGAGAAATTTGTACAAAACAGGAGAATGAGACCTATAAAAAGGTCTTGTTCCCCTGTTTTTTTGTGCATAACGACTAAAAAAATCGTTAAATTTTAAATTATTGTACAATTTCACACTGTTATTTTTCAAAAAAAGTAGTATGATAAAAAAATGCAAAATGCAAAATTGCATTAAAAAAAGAACAAAGAAAGGGAGGACTGTGATATGGATACAGTGATCAATCGGCTGTCTGATATTGAAAAAGCCGCTGTTTCTGTTATGGATGGTGCCGGTGAGCGTAAAAAGCAGATGGCCCGTGAAATGGAAGAGAAAACGGCGGCGTTTGATGCCCGGCTGGAAAAAGAAACCCAGGATCGCATTTCCCAGATACGCGGAAAAATGGAAGAGGAATTACAGCAGGAGTTAAGACAGCAGAAAGAGGATGCCAAAGCAGTGATGGCGCGGCTGGAAGAGGCCTATGAAGCCCGGCATGAGGAGTATGCACAGGCTCTCTTTAAAAGCATGATAAAGGAGTGAGGACATGGGAAGCCTGATCAGTTACAGCGGCATTTCCACCAAGGTGAAGGCTATGGAGCGTTTCAGGATCCGCCCGGAGCAATTTGAGGCAATGGCAGACCTGGGATCTGTGCCTGAGGCGGTTCAGTTCTTAAGGAGTAATCCATCTTATGAAAAGGCATTTTCCAAAGCTTCTGAGGATGAGCTTCACCGCGGAAAGATCGAGCAGCTGTTAAACTTAAGCAAATACCATGATTTTGCAAAGCTGTACCGGTTTGCAAATGTAGGGCAGAGGCGTTTTCTGGACCTTTATTTCATGCACTATGAGATCGATATATTAAAAACCTGTCTCAGAAATGCAGCAGGAAACAGAGAAAGTGCCCAGGATCTTTCGGGGTTTAAGGAATTTTTTGATAAACATTCGGATATGGATCTGGTGCAGCTGTCCCAGTGCAGGAGCATAGAAGATGTGATCCGCGGGTTAAAAGGTTCTGCTTACTATGAGCCGTTAGAAAAGCTTTTAGAACAGGGGAAAGCAACGCTTCCGGCCTGTGAAACGGCTATGGATATGCTTTATTTCAAGACTATCTGGAAGATAAAGGATAAATATCTTTCAAAGGCAGAGGCAAAAATGCTGGCCCAGTGCTTTGGCACGAAAATGGATATGCTGAATTTTCAGTGGATATGCCGGGCAAAAAAATATTATAACCTGTCAGAAGGTGATATTTATGCGCTGATCATTCCTATCCAGTATCATGTTACCAAAAAAGAAATCCAGACCATGGCTCAGGCGGAAAACATGGAACAGGTTTATGGTGTGATCAAAAACAGCTGGTACAAATGCCAGGATATAGAAGGGCTTATGGAACATGGACTTGGAAACGGGGCAAAGGAGCTTACAGATAAGATCTATGAGCTTACAAGCAGGAAAGAGCCTTATTCAGCAGCAGTACTAAACTCTTATCTTTATTTTAAAGAAAGAGAGATCGAACAGATCATAACTACAATCGAACAGATACGTTATGGGATGACAGCAAGGATTTAAGGGGGTTATGTGAAGTGATAGAGAAAATGAAGTTCTTAAGCATTACCGGCCCCAAGGCAGACATTGACCGGGTGGTGGATACCTATCTTTCCAGATATGAGATCCATTTGGAAAATGCTCTGTCAGAGTTAAAGACGGTAAAAGACTTAAGGCCTTATATTGAGACCAATCCGTATAAGGAGAAATTGAATCTTGCCAGGGAACTGGCAGAAAAGATCGGCGGGCAGCTGCAGTCAGTTCCTGAGAAAGAACTTCCGTCCCAGGAAGAGGCAGCAAAAACCGTAGATGATATAAGCAGCCGCTTAAAAGAACTGAATGATAAGAAAGAGGAGCTTCAGGCGCAGATCCAGACATTAAAGCGATCAAAAGACCAGGTAGAACCATTTACAGAATTGAATTACAGTGTAAAGGAGATCCTGGGATTCCAGTTCATCAAGTTCCGTTTTGGCCGTATTTCCAGGGAATACTTTGACAAGTTCAACAGCTATGTGTATGAGACCATTGATACGGTCATGTTTAAGTGTCTGGAAGATGCGGAATATGTATGGATCGTTTATTTTGTGCCGGAGAAGCTGGCAGATAAGATCGATGCTATTTATGCGTCTATGCATTTTGAACGCTGTTTCCTGCCAGATGAGTACGAAGGCACTCCTATGGAAGCAGAGCATGTGTTAGATGATAAGATCAAGGCACTGGAAGCAGAAAAACAGGAGCTTGAAGGAAAGATCCTTCAGACACTGGATGAAAATAAACAGGAGCTGGCAGCAGCCTGCACCAGACTGGAACGTTTTTCTGTTAACTTTGATGTGCGAAAGATGGCAGCCTGCACCAAGCATGGCTATCATACATTCTACATCCTTTGCGGCTGGATGAGTGAAACAGATGCAAAGAAGTTTCAAAAAGAGATAGAATCGGATGCAGACACGTTCTGTATTATAGAAGATGACCACAACAACATCATGAGCACTCCGCCTACAAAAATGAAAAATCCGGGGCTGTTTAAGCCATTTGAGATGTATGTGGAGATGTATGGTCTGCCTTCTTATAATGAGATCGATCCTACGATCCTGATCGGTATTACTTATTCTATTCTGTTTGGATTTATGTTTGGTGATGCGGGACAGGGACTCTGTCTTCTTATTGGCGGGTTCTTACTGTATAAATTCAAAAAAATGCGTCTGGCGGGCATTATTTCCTGCTGTGGATTCTTTTCTACCATATTCGGAGTGCTGTTCGGCAGCGTGTTCGGATTTGAAGATATTATTGACGCAATGTGGTTAAGACCACAGGAAGCTATGACCGATCTTCCATTTATTGGAAAATTGAATACAGTGTTTGTAGTTGCCATTGCCATTGGTATGGGCATTATCCTGCTGTGTATGATCTTAAATATCATCAACAGCGTAAAGGAGCATAATACAGAGAAAACATGGTTTGACACCAACGGTGCTGCCGGACTTGTATTTTACTTTGCACTGGCAGCAGTTATTGTCCTGTATATGAGTGGTAATGCTCTTCCGGCAACCATTGTACTGACTGTGCTGTTTATTATTCCGTTGCTGCTTATGTTCTTTAAGGAACCATTGTCAGCGATAATAGAGAAGAAGGCACAGAAAATGGAAGGCGGCGTGGGAATGTTCATTACCCAGGGCGTATTTGAATTGTTTGAAGTGCTTTTAAGCTATTTTTCCAATACACTTTCCTTCGTCCGTGTAGGTGCTTTTGCAGTGAGCCATGCAGCTATGATGCAGGTGGTTTTAATGCTTGCAGGCGCAGAGGCTGGAAGCCCTAACTGGGCGGTAGTTATTGGTGGAAACCTGTTTGTATGCGGTATGGAAGGCCTGATCGTAGGTATCCAGGTCCTTCGTCTGGAATATTATGAGCTGTTCAGCCGGTTCTACAGAGGAAGCGGACGGGCATTTGAACCTTATGGAAAGCATTAGATAAATAAATGAACCTGGAACATGTGCCGCCTGGCAGGTCAGGTAGACATGGGAGATCCAGATATCTTAATCTCAAGAGAAAAAGGAGAAATCAATCATGAGTTTATTAGTTAAAATGACATTAAGCGCAGCATTAGTATTAAGCATCGGTGTACCTTTTGGAGCATTTGCAGCAGGAGAAAAGACAAAGGGACGTTATAAAACAGCTCTTGGTGTAAACGTATTTTTATTCTTCGGGACCATGATCGCAGCAGCCGCTTTCATGTTCTCAGGAAATGCATTTGCAGCAGAGGAAACAGCAGCAGCCGCTTCTAACAGCGCAGCTGGAATGGGCTATCTGTCAGCGGCTCTTGCAACCGGTCTTTCCTGTTTAGGCGGTGGTATTGCAGTATCTGCAGCAGCAAGTGCAGCACTGGGCGCTATCAGTGAAGACAGCTCTATTCTTGGTAAATCCCTTATCTTCGTAGGTCTTGCCGAAGGTGTGTGCCTGTATGGTCTGATCATTTCCTTTATGATCTTAGGTAAGCTTTAATATGAAAATGTATCTCATCAGCGATAACATCGACACCTGGACCGGCATGCGCCTGGCAGGTGTTGACGGGGCTGTGGTACATGAGAGGGACGAACTGAAACGTGAGCTGGATAAGGTTCTGGCCGATAAATCTATTGGCATTATCCTGTTAACTGAAAAGTTTGGCAGGGAATTTCCGGAGATCATCGACAATGTAAAGCTGGAGCGGAAGCTGCCGCTGATCGTAGAGATCCCGGACCGCCATGGAACCGGCCGCAAGCCGGACTTTATCACCTCTTATGTAAACGAGGCCATTGGATTGAAACTATAGAAAGCAGGTGAAGAGCTTGACAACAGAGGAAAAGCTGAAGCATTTTCAGGAGATCTGTATGACAGATGCAAGGGAAAAAAGTGCAAAAATACTGGACGATTACGCAAAAACTCTTGATAAGGCCTATGAGGAGCATACAGAAGATGCCAGGAAGCGGGCGAAAATGCAGGAAGAGGCTGAGACGGAAAAGTTAGGGCGTGAGCGTAACAAAAAGCTTTCCATTGGACAGCTGGACTTAAGAAGAGAAGTAAGCCACAGACAGGAGGAATTAAAGGATAAGCTGTTTGTGGAGATAAGAGATAAACTGGCTAATTTCATGGAGACAAGAGACTATCTGGACCTGTTGGAAAAACAGATCGGAGCAGCTAAAGCAGTTGCAGGTGATGAGGCTATGGTCGTATACATGGATCCCTCTGATGAGGACAAGGCCCGCAGACTGGCCATGCACCACAATGTAACTGTAAAGATCAGCGAATATTCCTTTGACGGAGGCATCCGTGCGGTGATCCCGTCCAAACATATCCTGATCGACAGTTCCTTTAAGACAAAACTGGAAGAAGCGCGCCATGAATTTAAGTTTGACTTGGGAGGTAAGCAGTAAATGGCTAAGACAGGTGTGATCTACGGTATCAACGGACCTGTAGTTTCTCTGGCCGGTGATCCCGGATTTCAGATGAACGAAATGGTGTACGTTGGTAAGGAAAATCTGGTAGGCGAAGTCATTGGGCTTACCTCAGAAAAAACAACGATCCAGGTGTATGAGGAGACCAGTGGTTTAAAGCCTGGTGAGGTGGTAACAGGAACAGGAGCACCGGTTTCTGTTACGCTGGCTCCTGGTATTTTAAATAACATTTTTGACGGTATTGAGCGTCCTTTAAGCAAGATCGCAGAGCGCAGCGGCTACTATATCAGCCGTGGCATCAGTGTAGATTCTCTGGATACTTCCAAAAAATGGAAAACACATATGACAGTAAAGAAAGGCGACCGGGTGCTTCCGGGAACCATTATCGCAGAGGTTCCTGAGACAAGGGCTATTATCCATAAGGTAATGGTGCCGCCGGATACAGAGGGCTATGTATTAGACGTAGTGGAAGATGGGGAATATACCATTAATGAGCCTCTTCTTACTTTGCAGTTATTGGATGGAACAGAAAAGAAGCTGACCATGACCCAGAAATGGCCTATCCGTGTGCCGAGACCTTCTGCAAAGCGTTATCCTGCAACTAGGCCGCTGATCACTGGACAGCGTATCCTGGATACTATGTTCCCACTGGCAAAGGGAGGTACAGCGGCGATCCCAGGGGGATTCGGTACAGGAAAGACCATGACCCAGCATCAGATTGCAAAATGGTCTGATGCAGATGTTATTATCTACATCGGCTGTGGTGAGCGTGGAAATGAAATGACCCAGGTTCTGGAAGAATTTTCAGAGCTGATCGATCCAAAGAGCGGAAATCCCCTGATGGACAGAACTACATTGATCGCAAATACCTCCAACATGCCTGTTGCAGCCCGTGAGGCAAGTCTGTATGCCGGTGTAACACTGGCAGAGTATTACAGGGATATGGGATATCATGTAGCGATCATGGCAGACTCTACCTCCCGTTGGGCAGAGGCTTTGCGTGAGCTTTCCGGCCGTCTGGAAGAGATGCCGGCAGAGGAAGGCTTCCCGGCCTATCTGGCATCCCGTCTGTCTTCTTTCTACGAGAGAGCAGGCATGATGCGCAATTTAAACGGTACAGAAGGTTCTGTTACCATTATCGGTGCAGTTTCCCCTCAGGGCGGTGATTTCTCTGAGCCTGTTACCCAGAATACCAAACGTTTTGTACGCTGCTTCTGGGGACTGGATAAGAACCTTTCTTATGCAAGGCATTTCCCGGCTATCCATTGGCTGACCAGTTATTCAGAGTATGTAAATGATCTGTCATCCTGGTATATTGATAACGTAGATAAGAACTTTGTAAGTGACAGAAACCGCCTGATGGCGTTATTGACCCAGGAAAGCAGCTTAATGGAGATCGTAAAGCTGATCGGTGCAGATGTTCTCCCGGATGACCAGAAACTGGTCTTAGAGATCGCAAAGGTCATCCGTGTAGGTTTCCTGCAGCAGAATGCATTCCACAAGGACGACACATCAGTGCCTCTTACCAAGCAGTTTAAGATGATGGAAACTATTTTATATCTGTATAAGAAGTCAAAAGCACTGATCGCCATGGGAATGCCTATGTCCGTGCTAAAAGAAGATAAGATCTTTGATAAGATCATTTCTATTAAATATGATGTGCCAAATGACCGTTTGGACATGTTTGATGATTATAAGAAACAGATTGATGCGTTCTATGAGAATGTGCTGGAGCGTAACGCATAAGGAGGACTTAAAATGGCAGTTGAATATTTAGGTTTAAGTGAGATCAATGGTCCTCTGGTAGTGTTAGAGGGCGTTCAGGGCGCAGCTTATGATGAGATCGTGGAAATGACCGTTGGCGGCACTACAAAGAAGATCGGACGTATTATTGAGATCTACGGGGATAAAGCCATTATCCAGGTGTTTGAGGGAACAGACGGCATGGCTCTTAGAAATACCCATACAAGGCTGACGGGACATCCAATGGAGATCGCAGTTTCTGAGGAAATGTTAGGACGTACCTTTAATGGTATCGGACAGCCCATTGACGGACTGGGGGACATTATTTCTGATATCCGTATGGATATTAACGGACAGCCCTTAAACCCGGTATCCCGTGAGTATCCGAGAAACTATATCCGTACAGGAATTTCCGCCATCGACGGACTGACTACACTGATCCGTGGCCAGAAGCTTCCTATTTTCTCAGGAAATGGCCTTCCTCATGACCAGCTGGCGGCCCAGATCGTGCAGCAGGCATCATTAGGTGATAATTCTGATGAAAAGTTTGCCATCGTTTTTGGCGCTATGGGTGTAAAGCATGATGTGGCTGATTTCTTCCGCCGTACCTTTGAGGAAAGCGGTGTTTCCGAACATGTAGCCATGTTTATCAATCTGGCAAATGACCCGGTAGTAGAGAGGCTTATCACGCCAAAGATCGCATTGACACTGGCAGAGTATCTGGCTTATGAAAAGGGAATGCACATCCTGGTCATTTTAACAGATATGACCTCTTATGCAGAGGCGCTGCGTGAGGTTTCTTCCTCTAAGGGCGAGATCCCTTCACGAAAGGGCTTCCCAGGTTATCTGTACAGCGATCTGGCATCATTATATGAAAGAGCCGGTATCGTAGCAGGAAGAAATGGTTCTGTTACCCAGATCCCGATCTTAACTATGCCAAATGATGATATTACACATCCGATCCCGGACCTGACTGGTTATATTACAGAGGGACAGATCGTCCTGGACAGACAGTTAAACAGCCAGTCTGTTTATCCACCGATCAGCGTGCTTCCATCTCTTTCACGACTGATGAAGGATGGTATCGGTGAAGGCTATACGAGAAAAGATCATCAGGATGTGGCAAACCAGCTGTTTTCCTGTTATGCCAAGGTAGGTGACGCCAGGGCGCTGGCATCTGTTATTGGTGAAGATGAGCTGTCTGCCATTGACAAGAAGTATCTGGAGTTTGGTAAAGCATTTGAAGAGCATTTTATTGGCCAGGCACATCATGAGAACCGCTCCATTATAGAGACTCTGGAGATCGGCTGGAAACTTTTGCGTATGCTTCCAAGAGAGGAATTAGACCGTATTGATACCAAGGTTCTGGATCAGTACTACGAGGAGTGAGGTGAGCAGGAATGGATCCAAATACATTTCCCACAAAAGGTAATCTGATCGCTGCGAAAAACTCCCTGAAACTGGCAACTATGGGCTACGGATTAATGGATAAGAAGAGAAATATCCTGATCCGTGAGCTTATGGGGCTGATCGATGAGGCAAAGGGGATACAGTCTGAGATCGACACTGTGTTTAAGGCTGCTTATGAAGCGCTGCAGAGTGCCAATATTGAACTGGGCATCAATTATGTCCAGGAGATCGGAATGTCTGTTCCCGTGGATGATACAGTGAAGATCAAGGCAAGAAGTATCATGGGAACAGAGATCCCCTTAGTCCAGCACCAGGAAAAGCCTATGGAGCTGGCTTATGGGTTTAACAATACCTCTGAAGCCCTGGATATTGCCAGAGAACGGTTTGAGCGGGTAAAGGAGCTGACCATTAAGCTGTCTATGGTGGAAAATTCTGCGTACCGGCTGGCAAATTCTATTAAAAAGACCCAGAAGCGCGCCAATGCTTTAAAGAACATCACGATTCCTCATTATGAAGAGCTGTCCAGGTCCATTTCCAATGCCCTGGAAGAGAAGGAAAGGGAAGAATTTACCCGGTTGAAGGTCATTAAGAGGATGAAGACCGGGTGATGAAAGGCAGAAAATGGTAAAATAGCCGGATGCGTTGGAATACGGGAAAGGATATTGTATCATGTATACATTTAAAGATCTGGTAGAAATCACCGCAAAGCTGCGGGCAGAAGACGGCTGTCCATGGGATCGGGAACAGACTTTTGAGAGCCTGCGAAAATATATGAGGGAAGAGGCAGAGGAAGCGGTTCAGGCAGTGGACAATGAGGACATGGAAAATCTGTGTGAAGAACTGGGGGATGTGCTCTTTCAGGTGATGTTAAACAGCCAGATCGCAAATGAAAAAGGGCTGTTTTCTATAGATGATGTGATAGGTGGGATCTGCGAAAAAATGGTGCGCAGACACCCATGGGTATTCGGTGGTGAAAAGATAAATTCGGCCGAAGAAGGAGAGGCTCTCTGGGCCCGGATAAAAATGCAGGAAAAGGCCCAGGGATTTCGCTTTTAAGATAAAAAGTTCCCCGTTTTGCAAGGGATCCATCTGGCAGAACGGGGAATTCTCATATTGAATAAAAAGTTACTGTTTTTTCTGCATAAGCAATCAAAAAGGACACCTTTTATTGTATAATTATGTTACCCACAAAACAACACGAAAGAAGGTGTCCTTAATGAAAAATTAGCATTAAAGAAGCTGCTAACTTATATGAAAAGTGTATATAAAATCCCGGAGAAAATCAAGGGGTTATCGGACAAAAGAAAAAGAAGAACGATCCCATTATTTAATATCGTCATGCCGGCACTGCTCTTTCTGATGCTGCAGTATGAGAGTTTTCATACAGTTTTTTCTGCGCCTGAAAGTATGGGAAAACGATTGAAAAACTGCATACATGGAAAAATACCTAAAATTGATGCGGTCCGTGACCTTCTTACCCAGATAGATCCAGATGAGATCCGTGAGATCCACGACCAGACGATCGATATCATAAAAAGCAACCGTGTATTTCGGGAAGGGACTATAGGTGGATATGTTGTAGCCGGTATCGATGGAGTGGAATTGTTCAACAGCACAAAAAAGTCCTGTTCGGACTGCCTTAGCCGGAAAAACCGTGCAGGTGAAACAGAATATTTCCACCGGAGCGTGGTCTGTATGACAGTAGGAAAAACGCCACATGTAATCCTGGGCCAGGAAATGTTAAAACCGAGGGACGGAGCGGAAAAAGATGAAGGAGAACTGACAGGAGGAAAAAAGCTGATCAGACGTCTGAAGGAAAGACACGGACATTTCGCAGATGTGATCGTAGCAGATGCGCTGTATCTGAATGCCCCATTTATCAATACGATAAAAGAGTGCGGACTGGATGCGGTGATCCGACTAAAAGATGAACGAAGGGAACTGTTTCAGGATGCGGAAAGCCTGTTTAAGCGGGATGAGGGGAAAAAAAGGTCGTTTACCTGTGGAAAAAAGAATATAGAAGTCTGGGATCTTTCAGGATTTGAGATAGATAATAGTCCCCATAAGCTTCGTGTGATCCGATATCATGAAAGCTGGAAAGAAAACGAACGCCGGATGTGGCTGGTAACGACTCTGGATCAAGGGGAACCTCGGGTTTTATGGGAGATGATGAACCGAAGATGGGATATAGAAGAGAATGGATTCCACCAGTTGAAAACGTATTATCACGCAAAACATTGCTATTGCCATGCAGCAACAGAAGTAATATTTGATCTGATGATCATCGGCTTCAACATGAGAGAATTATACCTGTATCGCCGTATTCAAAGATTTAAAGAAAGTGGAATCAGCCGAAAAAGTGTGAACCGGAAGTTTTGTGATGAGCTATTATTGGAAAAAGTAAAAAGTATCTTGTATGAAAAGGGCGGATAGTCTGTCAGTGGGAAAATAAAAACAGGCGCTTTGAAATGAGCTAAATTTAACTAAGGGGGGACGTTGTGCGCATTCAGCTATTCAGGAAGCAAAAGAGAAAATAAGCGTGAGAGGGGCACTATTTATAAATATACAGTGCTAAAAGCGAAATCCCTGGAAAAGGCCAAAAAACCTTGACAAATCATAGTAAAGCAGATATAAATGATAGGGTATCACTGACAAGAATAAAGACGGTCCGAACCTGTTTTTTCGGATCCGGTTTAGGAGGAAAACATTGATGAACAAGACAGAGTTAATCGCAGCAGTAGCTGAGAAGGCAGAAATTTCTAAAAAGGATGCAGAAAAGGCAGTTAAGGCTTTTACTGATGCAGTAGCAGAAGAACTGGCAAAGGGCGGAAAGGTTCAGTTAGTTGGATTCGGTAACTTCGAAGTCAGCGAGAGACCAGCACGTGAAGGAAGAAACCCAAGAACCGGCGAGACCATGACCATCGCAGCTTCCAAGACACCTAAGTTCAAACCAGGTAAGGCTTTAAAGGACGAGATCAATAAGTAATTGATTTTTCTAAAAGCAATTAAAAGTGCTAAGATATAGGTAAAAGTCCTATGCTGGCACTTTTTTTATTGCAGATATAGATCAAAGCGTGAAGGAGCATAACATTTTGCATAATTTGTTTGTGCCTTAAATGAAACGAAAGGAATGATAAAAAACATGAGATTAGATAAATACCTGAAAGTATCCCGTATCATTAAAAGAAGGACTGTAGCAAACGAAGCCTGCGACAGTGGCCGTGTGATGCTTAACGATAAGGTAGCAAGAGCCAGTGCAGAGGTTAAGGCAGGAGATGTGATCGAGATCGCATTTGGAACCAAGGCTGTAAAGGTAAAGGTCACAAGCGTGCAGGATGCGATCCGTAAGGAAGATGCGAAAGAGATGTTTGAGTATTTGTAAGGGAATGGATAAAATCAGGCCAAGAAAGATTCCGAGAGAACATTATTGAGTATGGGAGGGGAGAGTTTTGCGCTTGAACTCTGGACATTTTCCTGTAAAACTGCTATTCTGAGTATAAGTAGGATTTCAAATAAATTTCTAAAGATTCTAAAATTCTAAGCTGTATCAAACACAGCATCTTATCTGAACTCTTTGCTTAAATCACTGATTAATGGATCGGGCAGAGAGTACGGAGAAAAACTTTCTGCCGCACAACAGAAAGGACGATGCCTATGACACAAAATGTATGGGAACAGGAAGCAGTAAAAGACTTGGTGCAGTTAGAAGAAGGAGAGTTTAATCTCTGCGATTTTGCATTGTTTTTGTCGGTTATGAAAAATGAAACAGCCCACAGGAATGTTTTGAGTATCATAATGGGTGAAAAGGATCTGGAATTAAAAGAGGTACATGTGGAAGAAGTTATTTTAAACCGCAGCGGACAGCGTGCCATCCGCCTGGATGCCAGAGCCACAGATATATCGGGACGCAATTTCGCAACAGAAATGCAAAATGACGCGGAGTAGGATGATATGCGCCGCAGGGCCAGATTTTATCAGGGGCTGATGGATACACCTGTTTTGAAATCGGGAAGAGAAACGAGATATAAATATCTTCCGCCAACGATCATTACATTCATCACCCAGAAGGATATTTTTGGAAAAGACCTGGCAAAGTACACATTTACAGAGCAATGCGAAGAGATAAAAGATCTGCATCTGGAAGACGGGACAACAAAGATATTCCTAAATATGTCCAGTAAGAATGGTGAACCGGTACTGGTCAGCCTGCTGCAGTATATGAAGCATACGACTTTGGAAAATCCAGAGATCCTGGTAAAAGATGAGCGTATAATGCAGTTAAATGAGATCGTGACAGAAGTAAAGCAATCAGAAGAATGGGAGGCTGTAAGGATGAGCATCTTATCAATAGGATTGGAGCGTGGAGAGAAGATTGGATTGGAAAAGGGACTAAATCAGGGAAAAGCACAAAGTATCCTGGAACTTTTGGAAGAAAGTGGCCCAGTAACTATGAAAACTCGTAAGATGATCTTAGATGAAACAGATGCGGAACGTCTGAGTGTATGGCTTAAGGCAGCTGCCAGAGCAGGATCTGAAGCAGATTTTTTAAGTAAAATATGCTGATCAGGAGATGGCAGTATATAAAAGAAGAATTCGACGAAGATTAAATATCTGGGGAAATTTTTCCCCAACTCCTTTGCTATGATCTGGTAACAGAGATAGCAAAGGAGGAATTGCTTATGAATACACTGTTTACCAGCCGTTTAAATGGAGTTTTTATTTTAAACACATTATTGGAGCTGCATACGCCGGTTACAGTGTCTGAACTGACCGGGATCATTAACCGCAGGTATGATCATGTAACGGCCCCGCAGAAAATGGTTTCCCCAGATACGGTAAAGCGTTTTCTCAATGATTTTTACCAGACCACTTCCGGAACTGATTACTGCAGCATCCGGCTTTTCTGCTTTAAGAAAAACCGTTACGGCAGTCTGGTTCCGGATCATGATCTGGAAAATGTGACTTTATCTACGTATGTAGCTGCCTGTCTGGAGCTTACACCTGCTATGAATGTTCGTGGAAGATTAAAAACCGATCCTGTTATGCACCTTCACACGGCCTGAGATCTGTTTGTTTTCTTCCCTTGCCCGCCGGATCGCGCCTTCAATGTCGCTGATCCGGCATTGTTTTATGGCTTTTTCGCTAAGGGTATTTTTTTGTTCACCGTTTTCGCTGCCCATGAGCCGTTTTGCCATCTGGACAGAGACTTTTTCAAATAATGCTCTGGCCTCACGGCCATTTCCGAAGTTTTCATCATTTACCCGGTCTGCAAAATAGGCAGTAACCGGTTCTTTCCAGCCTTCTGGCAGTTCATAGCCACTCATTTCCACATGCTTTTTAAAGATTTCAGCCATTTCCGGGGCTGTATAGGACGGAAAATAGAAGGTGGAGTTAATACGGCTTTTGATACCGGGGTTGGCATCAATAAATTCCTTCATTTTATTATTTTTTTCGTCTACATCTGTTCCGCCGTATCCGGCAAAGATTACCAGTTTATCTTCTGCATGTTCTTCCAGTTTTTATCGCTGTCTGACTCAAAGGTGTCAAATCCGCCAAATCCGCCAAAAGAGTTAATGGAATCAAAGTTATTTTCTTCGTGAAGGATGAGGATGTAGACCTGTTCATTGCTGCTGAAGTTATTTAAGGTTTCAATGATCCGTTGCCACATGAAAAAGCCGGAGTCATTCATGGTGATGCACACCGGTTTGTCCTCATTTTCTGTCCAGTAAGGAACAAAGGTGTCGTTTGTTTTCTGACTGGCCATGAAGGAGCTGCCAAAAGCAGAGAAACTGTCTTCATGCCAGTTATAATAGTCGTCGGCTTCATTATATGGAATAATGGGGAGGCATTGCCAGCTCTCTGACCACTGGATGCCAGGCTCTGTGGGGGTGGCGCCAAAAGGTTCTGTTTTTTCATTCCCATCAGACATCCCGTCTTCCCATTCTCCACGCTGATTGATTTCGTTGTAGATACCTGCTAAAAGGCTGATAGCCAGATATCCTTCTTCCAGTTTGGAAGCGTGTACCAGGATATATTGTGGTTCCCGGGGATTATTTATAAATTTCTGGATCTCTTTAAACTGCTCTCCGCCGTCTTTTAAGATCTGTGCAAATCTGTTCTTTATGGCCGCTATGATAAAAGGTTAAAGCTGGCGCCCACCAGTGATGCCCCCCGGGCCATCGATCCTTATGCAGTTATGTCAAGTAATGGTTATTATTATCTTATAGCAGGCAATCCTAAATACCCGGACGGGCTGACAAATTTCCGCATTGACCGCATTTTGCAGATACAGATGCTGGATGAACCCAGAAAGCCGCTGCCGGACCAGCTCCTTCCTTATTTCCGGGATGCAGCTCATGAGGTTTTTCAGGCCAGTGAGTACCGAAATGACCATCCGGTAATGTATTCAGATGAAACAGTGCGGATCCATTTAAGCTGTAACCCGGCGATCATCAACAATCTGATCGATGATTTTGGATGGAGCATCCAGTCCCGTGATATAAAAGATCCGGATCATCCTGACTGGGTCCATGTGACAGCCAAGGTGAGTCTGATGGGTGCTGCTATTTTCTGTACTCATCACTGTAAAGACTGCAAAGTAATAGGGCCGGACAAACTGAGGGAAAAAGTGATCGAAAACCTGAAAGCAGGACTGGCGCTTTATGAATAAAAGCTGATATTCTCCCATATATTTAATTGATACATATGCTGCTGTTGGGATCAAAATATGTGCCGGTTAAATATTATGGGGGTGATCTTATGGAAGAGAAAATATCGTCCGGGCGGCTTCACCGTCTGGTCCTTTCGGACAGGCATGCAGGCTCTGTGACAGGAGTCAATGATGTAGTGTCTTTTGATGAAAATGAGATCGTACTGGACACTGAAATGGGTCTTCTGACCATAAGGGGAAAGGAGCTTCATGTAAAGAGGCTTACGCTGGAAAAGGGGGAGCTGGATCTGGAAGGCCAGATAGACAGTTTAAATTACAGCTCTAATGCAGCACTTAAACATTCCGGGGAATCTTTCTTATCCCGGCTTTTAAAATAAGAGCAGGGCCGGAGGTATTTGTTGTATGAGTATGCAGATCCGTTATGAAGCGTGGCTGCTTTTATTAAGCCTGCTGGTAGGTGGTTGGCTAATGCTGGTGTACGACCTTTTCCGGGTACTGAGGCTTATGATAAAACACAGTTCTTTTGTAAGGGGAATTGAGGATTTTCTGTTTTGGATCTTTGCAGGGGTTGTCACTTTTATGCTGCTGTATGAGCAAAATGACGGTGGATTGCGTCTATATGCTATTGTGGGTGTCCTTGTGGGGATGTCGCTTTATGACAGAATCGTCAGCCGTTTTCTGTTTGCGGTCTTGAAAAAGGCCGGTAAATGGTTTAAAATAAAAAAATGAATAAAAAGATGGTGACGAACAAAATGAGCTCTTACGGAAGATCAAAGCGTGTAAAGCGCGAAAAATGGGCAAACAGAATGGCCGTACTTGGCGTTACAATGGTAGTTATCTGTCTTGCAGCTGCAGTAAACGCAAAGGGCTCAACCTTGAAGAAGTCGGACCTGGATTATCAGCAGAAGGAACAGCAGCTGGAGGCACAGCTGCGTGATGAAGAAGAACGGACGAAAAAGCTGGAAGAATACAAGGTTTATGTAAAGACCAAGCAGTTTGCAGAGGAAGTTGCAAAGGAAAAACTGGGACTGGTAAATCCAGATGAGATTCTTTTAAAGCCTAATAAATAAAACAAAGGCAAACTGTAAAAAGGTGTCAGGTCAATTGCAGAATATGTCGAAACATTTTCTGGGAAAAACATGAAAATATGACAGATATTTCCCTCCTAGGTGCGTATACTGGATGATGCGCAGATTAGGAGGGATTTTTTGTGTTGTCAGGCAGAAATGAAAATGGGATCAATTATTATACAGCCAGAAAGTTAAAAGATATGTCACAGTCACTGGAACAGCTGGCAAAAGCCTTTGATGATGGGGCAGGGGAAACGGGCAGTCTTACAAAGGATGACGGGCTGGCTGCCATGCAGACCTGCGCAACACTGGTCTGCGGCAGTTGCGGCGGGTGCAGTCTTTATGAGGACAGCGAAAAAGAGGACAGTTATTATCTGTATTATCTTTTGCGTATTTTTGAGCAGAACGGACATATCAGTGCTGAGGACATGCCGGAGCTTTTTAAGAAGGACTGCCGTAGAAAACGGGATTATTTAGAACAGTTAAATCGCAGCTTTGCCAGGGCTGCCATGAATCTTTCCTGGAAGAACCGTTTTTTAGAAAGCCGGGATGTGGTCATTTCACAGTTTAGGGAACTGGCAGTGATACTGGATGAGTTTTCCAGACAGATCGGCGGGGCTAAAAATATTACAGAAGAATATAAAGGGGCCATAAAAAAAGAATTTCGCAGATACCACATTTTAGCAGATAGCATGCTTTTACTGGAATATGACAACGGACGCCGGGAAATCTATCTTACAGCAAAGACCACCAATGGCCGCTGCGTTACTTCAAAAGATGCGGCAGAGCTGATGGGAGAGGTGTTCCCGGATACCGCCTGGCTTCCAGCTAAAGACAGCCGGAGCATTATTACCCGGAAGTTTGAAACTGTGCGTTTTGAGGAAAAAGGCGATTATTACCTGACCTGGGGTGCTGCGGGGGTTCCAAAACAGGGAGAACGGTATTCTGGGGATAATTACAGTTTCTGCGAAAGAGGCAGCAGTCAGGTGATGTTCAGCCTGTGTGATGGAATGGGATTTGGGGCAGAGGCCAGTCGGGAGAGCAGGCGGATCGTGGAATTGCTGGAGACTTTATTGGAAACCGGTTTTGCCCCCCGCTCGGCCTTTAAACTGGTAAATACAGTGCTTTTGCTGGCAGGTGGAGAACAACACCCGGCAGCCCTTGACGCAGGCTGTATCGATCTGTATACAGGGGCCCTGGAAATATTCAAACTGGGGGCACCTGGGGCTTTTGTAATGGGACAGGAAGGCATCCAGGTCTTAGAAGGGAGACAGGTTCCTGCAGGCGCATTAGAACAGGCAGAGCCGGTATTATTATCCCGGAAGCTTTGGGACGGGGACCGGCTGATCATGGTAACGGACGGAGTGTTAGATGCACTGCCGGGAGACGATAAGGAGCAGGTCATGGGGCAGTTTTTAGACAGTTTAGAGGAAATGCCCCCTCAGGATATGGCAGAGCATGTGCTGGATTTTGCGCTGTCTTTTGTGCCGGGAGCCAGAGATGATATGACAGTCCTGGCAGTCCAGGTATGGAAAAAGTAAGTTACAGTTCAGCCATGACATCTTCTTGTTTCCATATTCATGAAAACAAGAAGCTTGGTGGTTCCACCATATGCTGATTTGGATGAGAAAGTGCTTATGCAAGCAAGCTTGCAACACACTCCCTCATTCAAACCAGCGCATGGCTGAACTGTAACAAAAGTAAAGATCTAAAAGGAAATGCCCCTTGCTTATGGGGAGAGATACAGGTATATTAAAAGTGCGCGAAAGCAGCATAGCTGTGATAAAGGCAGATATGGTGCAGACAAATAGAAAAAGCGCAGGAGAAATAAGATCATCATGGAGAAGCTGAAACAGAAAGTAAGGCAGACCATAAAAGAACATCATATGCTGCAGCCGGGTGATCCTGTGATCATTGCGCTGTCCGGCGGGGCAGACTCTGTCTGCCTTTTAAGTCTGCTTGCAGATATGAGAGAGGAATTTGGATTAAAGCTTAGGTCTTTGCATGTACACCATGGTCTTCGCGGGGAAGAAGCGGACCGGGATGCAGCCTTTTCACAAAAAATCAGTGAAGCTTTTCATGTCCCCTGTCATATGATAAAAGCAGATGTAAAACAATATGCTTCTGAAAATGGGCTGTCAGAAGAAGAGGCCGGACGTCTGATCCGGTATCAGGCGCTGGAAGAAACTGGAAGAAACTGGGAAAAAGAAACAAAAAGACCGGTTAAAATAGCAGTGGCCCATCACAGCCGGGATCAGGCAGAGACTATTTTGCTGAATTTATTCCGTGGAAGCGGGCTTGGAGGTTTAAAAGGCATTCCTTATGTACGGGAAAACATTATAAGACCTCTTTTAGATGCAGAGAAGGAAGAGATACTGGCATATCTGGAAGAAAAGGAAATTTCCTGGGTCAATGATTCCAGCAATGATACGGATCATTATGCAAGAAACCGCATCCGCAGTCATATCCTTCCGGCTGTTAAAGAAGAGATAACCACCGGGGCGGAAGCGGGGATACGAAGGGCCGGATATCTGGCAGGAATGGCAGATGCCTATTTAAAAAAACAGGCAAAAGAATGGATCAGGGAACAGGTCACATTGGCAGATGATCACTGTATGATCCCGGAAGAACCATTTAAGCAGGCAGATCCGGTGATCCAGCTGTACAGCATCATGGAACTTTTAAAACAATATGCCGGATCGGCAAAGGATCTGAGCCTGGTCCACGGGGAACAGACGGCAGAACTGTTTGGGAAGCAGACGGGACGCAGGATCAGCCTTCCCTATGGCCTGCAGGCGGAAAAAGTATATGGCGGGGTAAAGATCGGGGTACATGAAAATGCCGGGAAAAATAAAGGATCAGATGACGCTGTAAAAGAAACGTTAAAAACTTCCCTTCCGGAGCCAGAATTTGAGGTTTTTTCTTATGAAAAAGCCATGGAATTTCCGCAAAAGATGTATACGAAATGGTTTGATTGTGATAAAATAAAGGGTACGCCCGTTGTCAGGACCAGACAGACCGGAGATTATATTATGCTGGATAAAGACCGCAAAAAAGCGCTTCGCCGCTTTATGATCGATGAAAAGATACCTGCAGATAAGCGGGAGCAGGTGGCACTGCTGGCAGACGGAGACCATATCATGTGGATCATAGGGTGGCGCATCAGCAATTATTATAAGATAGGGCCAGATACAAAACGAGTATTACAGGTTAAGATCAAAAACGGAGGATAAATCATGGCAGACAAAATTCGTGTGTTATTAACAGAAGAAGAAGTAGATAAGCGGATTAATGAGGTAGCAGAGTGCATTAATAAAGATTATGCTGGAAAGAGCATTCACCTGATCTGCATTTTAAAGGGAGGCGTATTTTTCACCTGTGAGCTGGCAAAGAGACTGAAAGTGCCGGTTTCTATGGATTTCATGTCCGTATCCAGCTATGGCTCAGGTACTGTATCCAGCGGAGTAGTACGTATCATTAAGGATCTTGATGAGCCGTTAGAGGGAAAAGATGTCCTGATCGTAGAAGATATTATTGACTCCGGACGTACTCTGGCATACCTGATCGAGGTATTAAAGCAGAGAGGACCGAAGGATATCCGTCTGTGTACCCTTCTTGACAAGCCGGAGCGCCGTGTGAAGAAGCAGGTGACTGTAGATTATACATGTTTTACTATCCCGGATGAGTTTGTAGTAGGTTATGGTCTGGATTATGACCAGAAATACCGCAACCTGCCATACATCGGCGTGGTAGAGCAGGAGCCTGAACAGTAAATTTAAGGAGGCAATTCGTTGAGACAGCAACAGACATTCAGAGGTTTTATGTTTATTATCCTGATGCTGTTCCTTCTGATGCTTGCATTGCGTTTTCCGTATGCAAGACAGGCAGAGGCGGTGACAGCCCAGGAATTTACCCAGGTTCTGGAAAGCGGAAGCGTGACAGATGCAGTGATCAGTCCAAATCCACAGACACCAAGCGGATATGTGACAGTTACACTGGCCAATGGTCAGTCCGTCCGCCAGAATGTATCTGACGTAAAAGATGCAGAGCAGCTTTTAAAGGACAATAACATTGATTATTCCATGGAGGAAGTACCTCAGGAGAATACACTTCTTACTGTGGTAATGCCTTTCATGCTTTCAATCGTAGTAGTTGTTGTGATCGTTACTATGATGAACCGTGGGGCAGCAGGAGGCGGTTCAAATGCCAGAATGATGAATTTTGGCAGAAGCCGTGCAAAGCTCAGCCGTGACAGTAAGGTGAATTTCACTAATGTAGCTGGTCTGGAAGAGGAAAAAGAAGAGCTGGAAGAAGTAGTGGATTTCTTAAAAAATCCTCAGAAATACACCAGCGTAGGTGCGCGTATCCCTAAGGGAATGCTTTTAGTAGGCCCGCCTGGAACCGGTAAAACCCTTCTTGCAAAGGCAGTAGCCGGGGAAGCAGGAGTTCCGTTTTTCTCCATTTCCGGTTCTGACTTCGTGGAAATGTTCGTAGGTGTGGGCGCTTCCCGTGTCCGCGATCTGTTTGAAGAAGCAAAGAAAAATGCCCCATGTATCATTTTCATTGACGAGATCGATGCAGTGGCCCGCCGCAGAGGTACCGGTATGGGCGGCGGACATGATGAAAGAGAGCAGACATTAAACCAGCTTCTGGTTGAGATGGATGGCTTCGGTGTCAATGAAGGCATCATCGTTATGGCTGCTACCAACCGTGTAGATATCCTTGATCCGGCAATCCTTCGTCCGGGACGTTTTGACCGCAAGGTGGCTGTAGGCCGTCCGGATGTAAAGGGAAGAGAAGAGATATTAAAGGTACATTCGAAAGAAAAGCCATTAAGTGAAGATGTAGACCTTCACAGAGTAGCACAGACAACTGCCGGTTTTACAGGCGCAGATCTGGAAAACCTGATGAACGAGGCTGCGATCATCTCTGCAAGAGATAACCGCCGTTTTATCCGTCAGGCAGATATTGACAAGGCGTTTGTAAAGGTTGGCATTGGTGCTGAGAAGAAGAGCCGTGTGATTTCTGAAAAAGACAAGAAGATCACCGCTTATCACGAAGCCGGTCATGCGATCCTGTTCCATGTGCTTCCTGATGTAGGACCTGTGCATACAGTTTCCATTATCCCTACAGGTGTTGGTGCAGCCGGTTATACCATGCCGCTACCGGAAAAGGATGAAATGTTCAATACAAAGGGCAAGATGCTTCAGAATATCATGGTGGATCTGGGAGGACGTATTGCAGAGGAGATCATTTTCAAGGATGTGACCACCGGAGCTTCCCAGGATATCAAGCAGGCAAGCAAGCTTGCAAGGGCCATGGTCACTCAGTATGGTATGTCTGACCGCGTGGGAATGATCCAGTATGGCAGTGATGAGGATGAAGTATTTATCGGCCGCGACCTGGCACACACCAAGTCTTATGGAAATGAGATCGCAGATGTGATCGATGAGGAAGTTAAGCGGATCGTAGATGAATGCTACAGCAAGGCGAAAAAAATCATTCTGGAACATGAGGATGTGCTCCACTCCTGTGCTGCTCTTCTTATTGAAAAAGAGAAGATCGGACAGGAAGAATTTGAAGGATTATTTAAAAATCATGAACCTGTCATGCATAATGACGGTGAGGTGTAAAACAGGATCAGAAAGTGTCTGTCAATTTTGACAGCAGAAAACAGTAAAAAAAATTCATATTTGTGCACACTTTTATGGGGGGTTATGCTATTATAATAGACGTAACCCCCCAATACATTATATAGTTTTTGCTACACCCCATAAGAAACGAAATACCTTCTCCTGAAAAGCCTGGCTACCCCGCCAGGCTTTTCCCATGTCTGGACACCTGGAAAAAACTGGGGTTTAGAAGGTTGTTGCAGTTAAGAACCGGTATACCGGCGTGTTGCATATTTAAGAAAATTGATTTACAATATTAATGATGAGTAAGAAGCCATTTTTTGAAGAAAAATGAGTGGATTACGAATGTTTTTCAAGAGTTTAGGAAATAAGAGGACAAACGTGTGATGAGTGATATCCAGATAAACAGGGAAGCCCTGTTTTCAGCAGAAACCCAGGATTATCGTATGCCTTCAGAGCCGGATGCCGGTGATATGGTTACAGTGCGGATGCGGACGGCAAAAAACGGTGCAGATCATGTTTATTATATAGAAAAGAAGAAAGCTGTTTTGATGAAAAAAGCTGCTTCTGACAGTCTGTTTGATTATTATGAACATAAGATAACAGTGAAAGAAGCGCAGATACTTTATCATTTTAAGATCGAAAATGATGGTGAAGTCTGTCATTACAACCGTCTGGGACCATCGGATCAGGACACAGACCAGTTTGATTTTAAGATCACACCCGGCTTTCATACCCCGGATTGGGCAAAGGGCGCAGTGATGTACCAGATTTTTGTGGACCGCTTCTGCAATGGTTATCCCACTAATGATGTACAGTCCTGTGAGTATGTTTATATTGGAAGACCAGTGTATCAGGTCAATGACTGGAGCAGAAATCCGTCTACTATGGATGTAGGCTGCTTTTACGGCGGTGATCTTCAGGGTGTGTGGGACAAGCTGGACTATATTCAGAGCCTTGGAGTAGAGGTCATCTACCTGAATCCAGTATTTGTATCCCCCTCAAACCATAAATATGACTGCCAGGACTACGAACATATTGATCCTCACTTTGGAAAGATCGTAAAAGACGGCGGTTCTCTGGTGGATCAGAATGCAGAGGATAATAAAAAGGCAGAGCGTTATGTAGTCCGTTCTGCTGACAGAGAGAATCTTAAGGCCAGTGATGCCTTTTTTGCAGAATTTGTAAAAGAGATCCATAACCGCGGCATGAAGGTGATCTTGGACGGTGTGTTTAATCACTGCGGATCCTTTAATAAATGGCTGGATGCAGAGCAGATCTATGAACGTTCCGGGGACTATGAGCCGGGGGCTTATATTTCAAAGGACAGCCCATATCACAGCTTTTTCCGCTTCAATGACAACAGTGACAAGGCATGGCCTTATAATAAGACTTATGATGGATGGTGGGGGCATGATACACTGCCGAAGCTGAATTATGAAGGCTCTGATAAGTTAGTAGAATACATTTTAAATGTGGCCAGAAAATGGGTTTCCCCACCTTACAGTGCAGACGGCTGGCGCTTAGATGTAGCTGCGGATCTGGGGCATACAGCGGAATATAACCATGCTTTCTGGAAGAGCTTCAGAAAGGCTGTAAAAGAGGCAAATCCACAGGCACTGATCCTTGCAGAACACTACGGCGATCCTTCCGGCTGGCTTCAGGGAGATGAATGGGATTCTATTATGAATTATGATGCCTTTATGGAGCCGGTCACATGGTTTCTTACAGGTATGGAAAAGCACAGTGACAGCTATAACGGCGGACTTTACGGAAATGGCCAGTCTTTCTTTGATGCCATGGCTTATCATATGAGCCGGATGCAGACGAATACTGTATTTACAGCCATGAACCAGCTGTCAAACCATGATCATTCCCGCTTTCTTACCAGGACAAACCAGGTAGTAGGCCGCATTGGCAATATGGGGCCGGAGCGGGCTTCTGAAAACGTAAAGAAATGTGTTATGAGAGAAGCGGTCATGATCCAGATGACCTGGCCGGGTGCACCTACGCTGTATTACGGTGATGAAGCTGGTGTATGCGGCTGGACAGATCCTGACAGCCGGCGAACCTATCCATGGGGCAGAGAAGACCTGGAATTAATGGAATTCCACCGCTATATGGCCGGTATACACAAACGCCTTCCTGCACTGCGAAAAGGGGCTGTAAAGCCATTGTTTGCAGCGAACCAGCAGATCGCCTATGGACGTATGTGGGGAAAGTACCAGACAGTGACTATTATTTCCAATCTGCCTCAGCCGACCACTATGGAAATTCCAGTATGGCAGTTAGGAGTGACCGATGAGGACATCTTAGGACGGCCGATCCTCACAACAGAAGAGGGATACAACGCGGGAATCTTATTCTACTATGTAAAAGATGGCATTTTGAAAGTGAGAATGCCTGCTTACAGCGGTGCTGTATTTACTTCTCATCCGGAAGATTTCTATCCAGTGTTAAGATCCAGATTTGTGGAGGACGGGGAAGAAGCGAAAGAAAAAGAACGGCCGGAGGCAGTTGGACGGGAATAGACAGTTAAAAGAAAAGATATAAAATATAAAAACAGCCGGGATCAGACCGGCTGCGGATATCAGAAATATTTTTGAGCAGACTTTTTTTGTGGTCTGCTCATTTTTTTGATGGCATGTGTCTGGAAGAAGCTGACGTTGGCAGGCTCTGTAAACAGAAAATATTATTTATGTAAAAAAAGAACAGAACCACAAAGGCTCTGTTCTAAAAGCTGCCGTAGACCGGAATCGAACCGGTACGGGTATCACTACCCACGGGATTTTAAGTCCCGGGCGTCTGCCAGTTCCGCCACTACGGCATATTCTTTTTCATACATACCTATCGCTGAAATCAGAATGCATACGTGCAGGCACTGTCACCCTTAGCAGGTATGTAAATGGGCGAAGGTGGATTCGAACCACCGAAGGCAGTGCCAGCAGATTTACAGTCTGTCCCCTTTGGCCACTCGGGAATTCGCCCATGGCTTTTACAAGCAGTAATGATAATACCATAAGAAAAGGGAAAAATCAATAGTTTTATGAGGAAAAAATTTCAAAATTTTTTTAAGAAAGTTACAGAAAATAATATTCCCAAAAATTGGAGATGTGCTACAATAAAAAAATCAAAAATAAACGGATCCCTACCATTCATATTTTATCGGAAAGAGGCATATTATGTACATGAAACAGATAGACCAGGGGGAGCAAAAATGTACATTATATATTCAGACATTGGGGACGATGCGGCTGACTTCAGGGGATGAGATAATTTCGCTGCATACATCTATAACAGGGAAAGCCTGCCAGCTGTTTCTTCTTTTAGCTTATGCAGGAACAAAAGGCATTACAAGAACAGCGCTGCAGGATGCGCTGTATGACAGGAAGACAACAGATGCAGCCAATGCACTGCGTATTAATGCCAGCAGGCTGAGAAAGCTTCTGATGCAGTCAGCACTTCCGGAGCATACATATGTGATGGTGGATAAAAATATTTACTATCTCACAGAACCTGAAGGCATGGGGGATTTTCAGATGGATGCGGTTCTTTTAGAGCAGCTGTGGGAACAGAGCCGGGGCGAAACGGATGTATCAGTCCGGAGAGGATTATTGGAAAAAGCGTGCAGCCTTTATGGAGGGGAGTTTTTAGCCCCGCTTTCCGGTGAAGTATGGGTGGAGAATTTAAGAGGCCATTTCCAGGAGATCTATTTTAAATGTGTACAGGCATTGTGCCAGATCTTAAAGCAGCAGGAAGATTATAAAAGCCTGGTCCAGGTAACGAAGGATGCTATGCGTTTATATCCTACAGAAGAATGGACAAAGCTGAAAATGGATGGCTTTATGGGAATGCAGAAGTATAAAGAAGCAGTAGAAGCCTATAAAGATGGGGTAAAAGCCATTTTTGCGGAGCAGGGAATGGCGGTTTCGGAGCAGATGTGGGAACGGTTTAAGTCCTTACGCCAGTATATGGAGAAGCAGCCGAAAAATCTGGAAAACATAAAAGAGTGGTTATGTGAAAAGGAATGGATCCCTGGGGCATATTGCTGCAGTTATCCAGGTTTTATTGATTGTTACCGTATGGAAGTAAGGGCAGCAGAACGAAGAAGACACCAGGGGATATTGATGGTATGTACCATAAGAGACCGTCAGGGAATTGCTGTGGCAGAAGAGGAAAAACAGCAGGAGTATATGGACAAGCTGGATCAGTGTGTATGTACGTCGTTACGGAGAAGTGATATTTATACCAGATACAACCGGGAACAGATATTGATCCTGGTAAATGACCTGAAACCAGAAAAGGCAGTTTCCGTAGAAAACAGGATCATTGCAGCATTTCGCAAGGCATGCGGGGGAAAAGCAGAGGTGCAGACGGAAAGTATCCCATTAAAAGAATGGCTGGATCTGCCAGAGGAGCTGTTAAAAGCGAAAGAAAGAAGGAAAAAGACAGAGCGGGGAAGCCGTGCCAAAGGAGACAGTCAGTTATAAGTTATAAAAAATGGTTACATTACGGTTACAAATATAAAAAATGGTTACATTACGGTTACAAATATAAAAAATGTTGAAATTATTAAATTTTTCAGTATTTGTGAAATGGTTTATGAAATGCCTGCTGTTGTATGATTAGTTCATCAGAAAAAATCATATATAACAGTGAAGATCATGAGCAGTTATCATGTTGTATTTACTGGTACAGTTATTTACGAAACGATGTACTATAGGGAGATAGATGAGGAGGAAAAGTGTATGGTAAAAAGGAATGAATTTAAAAAGCGTTCACGTTATCTTGCTATGCTGACAGCATTATCACTGGCATTTTCCAATATTGGTTCCTGTGTAAATATGGTATATGCAGCAGAGGCAGAGTCCCAGGAAAACGGAAGTGAGGAAGGACAGGAAGCTGGCGGTGAGGAAGAAAACGGCGGTTCTGGGGAAGCAGACGCAGGAGAAGATTCCGGCAATGATCCTGAAGAGGGCGGATCCGAAGAAGAAAATGGAGACGGGAACGACTCTGAAGGCGAAAATGGCGGAGAAGAAAATTCCGGAGAGGAAAATTCTGGAAATGAAAATTCCGGCGAAAAGGGAGAAAGCTCTGATCAGGGAGAGAATCAGGGAGAGTCTGAAAAGGGAGAAAACGCTGGTGAAGACAGCAGCGAAAACAGTTCTGGGGAAAATAAATCTGAAGAAAATAAAGATGAAAACGGATCCGGGAATGAAGGCAGAGAACAGTCTGGTACTGAAGAAGCAAATGGTCCTGAAGGCGGCAAGAGTACAGTAAAAGAGAACTCTGAGGCGAAGAAGGGTACATACAAGCTGACTTATTCCGTTGACCCGGATGAAGGAGCAAAAGTAGAAGGCCCATCATCTGTGACAGCCGGCAAAAATGCTGTGTTTACTGTAGAAGCGCAGGAAGGCTATGTGATCAAAAATATTTCCTGTGAAAGTGCTGAGATTTCTGCAGTAGAAGATATAGATACAGCATCTGCTTCCAATGCACAGAAGAAAAATGCAGGAAAGAATGATGGTGAGAAGTTCCAGACTTACCAGATCGAAAACGTAGAAGCTGATGCAGAGATCATTGTTGAAATGGATAATGAAGACCTGTCTGTATATGAAGCAGAAGACAGTACTGAAATCAATGGTGTCACTGTTACTGCAAAATGGAATACCAGGGAAAGCGGTATTTCCGCCGATGCGAAGCTTCATGTAGAAGAAGTAACAGAGCAGTCTAAAGATAAAGTGGTAGAAGACATCGAAGCCGGTAAGGTAGCACAGTTAGATCCACAGGAAAACCAGATCCAGGATGTAGTGGTCTATGACATCACTCTGGCAGATGCGGATACTGTATACAGCGCATGGGCAGATGGAACAGTTCTTGTAACCTTTACAGGAACTGAGATCGAAGAAAAGATCGCCCAGGCAGATAAGGTTTCCGTTCTTCATGTAGATGATACAGAAGACAAACTCACCCAGGTAGCAGCAGAAGATGTAGCCGGTGAGACCGGTTCAGAGGTTTCCTTTGAGGCAGAGCATTTTTCAGAGTATGCTGTGGCATTTACAAAGAAAGTGGTGAAGGCAGCAGATGCTGTGGTCAGCCCGGATATGAACTCTGCGGATATTCAAAATGTTATTAATGATGTTAAAAATTCTGTTATTGTATTCAGCAAGGGCGAATATAAGGATATGGCATTAACCATTCCTGAAGGCAGAGATATTACAATCGTTCCAGAAGAAGAGGTGAAATTTACATATACTGCAGCTAAAAATGCATTTGAAGTAAAGAAGGGAAGTTCCCTTACCATTGGTAATGGAGCAGAGGCTACTCTGGAAATTGATGGGGCTTCTAATGGTATTTATGCATATAATATTGACGGTGATGCCAATATTACAATTACTGGAAATACAAGATTCTATGTTCACGATAATGTTATGGTAGATGGACCATTAACAGGAAATGGTATTTCCTTAAATGGTAAAGGTGATTATTATTTAATTGCAGAGAAAGGTTCTTCTGTTGAACTGGTGAGAAATAAAGCGGGAATTTATACATATGGAGCAGAACCCGGAACGCAGAGCAGCCCGATTGGTGTATTAAAAGCAACCTTTACTGAGTGTACATTACTTGATCTCTCTGATAATACTGCAAGTGGTATTCATCAGGGTGATGGACAGTATATGAACGCAGAGATCATTGTTGATGGCTGCCAGGAAGTAAAGATGAATAAGAATGGCATAGATGCTGTCTGCGTGAATGCTGGTGCAAATCTGTCTCTGATCCGGATTAAAGATTGTCCTTCCGTTGAGATGAATGAAAATGGTTCCTGGGGAACCAATGGCGGTGATATTGAAATATTAAACTCTTTGGTAGATATCAGCCGCAATTCTGATAATCCATGGGCCAGAGTTAGTTATACTTCTTCTAATTTGTATGCTGAAAGCTTGAAAGTAGAAAAGTCTACGGTCACAGCCAATAACTGTGGTGCCAACTGTGGAATCTGGGTAGAATCTTCAGCCAATATTGAAAATTCTACCATTTATGCAAATGATAATGGTTTGAAATGCTACGGAAATTATAATCGTTCAGATAAGCCATATTATTGCGGTGATTATCCGTGGAATACAGGAAACGGAATTGCACTGTGCGGTTCAGAGACCAGGATCGTGGGTTCTGCCATTTACGCTCAGGGAAATGGCGGAAGTGGTATTGCTTTTGCATCTACGGAAGACAAGGGAAATGTTCAGGTTATTTCTTCTGAACTGTATGCAGATAAAAATGGTGTTTCTGAAAATATTGGAGCATCCGGAGAAAGAGTAAATAATGTAAATGTAAATAAACATGATGCCATTCATTTTTCAGGAATTGCAGTTATCAGAGGAACAGTAGAGGTAAGTGATTCTATTATCTCTGCAACAGAAAACGCAAAATATGGAATTTCCTATCATGACCTGTATAATGCAGAATTAACACTGGATGGAAAAACGGTAGCGAAAGTTCAAACAAACAGTGATATCCTTAAGGGTGAAGTAAGAACTGCTGACTATACAAGTGGTAAGCAGGATACAGTTATAATAAATGGTTCTCTTCAGGGTGACCGTGATAATATGACTGGCGAATATACTCTGAATGATTTAAAAGCTGAAAATGAAATTTATACAGCTCCTGTTAATATTTACGGAACCAAGCTTACAAGATTTAACTTACATGGTTCCAAAAATCTGGAAGTTGGGGATTCCATGACTCAGGAATTCACATATCTGGATCCTAATGTAAATGAGACTGTGGACTATTCCTTCCGCTACAACACAGCAGCAGAAGACTTAAACGGCACTGGCGGCAATGCATATGTATGGGCCCCTGTATCTGTTCTTCATTATGACGCAACAGAAGGCAAGATCAATGCTTTCGGTACTGCTGTACAGGGAAATGTGGCATTAGTCAATGCCCGTGGTGATGGCAGTGCAGTAGGAAATACAGGAAATCCGGAAGAAACTTCCGACCGCTATGCAGCAGACTACACCATTTTCGGAAACAGCATGAACTTAACTGAAGGCGAACTTCCGGTGGCTGTAAGAGACGGATACAAATTTGCAGGCTGGTATGTAGCTGATGACGAAGGTGCAGCAGTAGATTATGCAAGAAGCGGCAACTGGGCAGAATTAAATAAGCTGTTAAACATACGTTTTACAGCTGATTCTAAGGTATCTGAGGATATTAATGATGTATCTAAAGGACAGGAAGAAAAGACCATCTACGCAAAATGGGTACTTCCAAGCCAGTATAATATCGTGATCAATTACATTAATGAGCGAACAGGTGCAAGCATTACTGCTTCCTACAACTCACGACAAACGCATGAATGATTATCCCCTGTCAATTCTTTTTTTACTATATTTCATTTTTTTAAGCTTCTAAAAGTTCTTCCAGATATTGAATCGGGTGCAAACTAACTACAAACCTTTTCTTTCTCATCGACAGCTTATGCCTTGTCATCTGTGCCGGTTTCAAAATACTCAGGCTCCATTTCCTTATGATATTCAAATTTTGTGCTGCCAGCTTATCTATTGTTGTGTTCGCATCTTCCCGGAATGTTACATCCAGATACCAGTGCATGCTTTCTATACTCCAGTGTCCTCTAACTGCACGGCTGACCTGTTCGATATCTGCCCTCAAACTGCTAATGAAATAACGATACTCTATGGCTGTATTGCCTTCCTTCTTCAGGGTTTTCTTTTCCATTATGATGCTGGACAGTCCTTTCCACTTCTTTTTTTGACTTAACCACTTTATATCCTCTGTCTGATAATACTCCCTTATCTCGATCTGACCATGTGCTTTTTCCTGGTTTTTTTTGTAATTACCTCTTTCACGGATCTCTTTTTGGAACTCTTCGTCTGAAAAGTATTCTTGTACATCTTCATACAGACTGTTTTGATTTCTCTTCAATGCCAGCACATAGTCTGCCCGTTTTTTCTTTATTTTCTCCGCTATTGCAGTCTGCGTTCCCATTGCATCGATTGTTACGATCTGGCCTTTTATCTGGATCTTGTCCAGCAATTCCGGGATCGCTACGATCTCATTGCTTTTTTCTTCAACTGCTTTTTGACCAAGGCAAAAACCATCCTCCTTACTCCATGCTGATACAATGTGGGCCGCCTTCCCATCTCCTCTTTTATTGGAACGCATGGTTTTTCCATCGATACAGATGATCTTCTTCAGCAGTTCCCCATCGTCCTGATTTAAACGATCCTGCCATTTTCCATAGAGCTGCTGCAGGATTTCTGGTGATATCATTCCCATTACGCGTCTTATTGTATCATGAGATGGTATTCCGTTTTTTAACTCTATATATTTGCGAAGATAATCCTGATAATTTTCTGCAAATAATGCCATTTCTACCCAGTCATCTGCATTTGCTAATGTTGCAAACAACACAATAACAAGAATGTCCTTTAATGTATGACGAACTTTCCTTTGCTGACGATCATCTTTTATGTATTCCAGCCAATCTAATAATTCCTGCATGTATCAACGCCCCTTTTCTTTTAATTTTATCAGAAAAGGAGCGTGTTCACAATTTATTTACTCATGCGTTTGTCGTGCCTACAACTCTGATTACATGGAGGAAGGCAGCAGCTATGATGTAAATGCCCTGCTTAACAAAGCGATTGACGGATATACCTGGATCCGTTACGAAGGCGGACAGTCGGCAGGCAGTTTAAATGGTGATCTGGTATTCAATGTATATTATAACAGCAATTCTACTTCTAACAGAGGCGGCGGCTCTGGTGGTGGAAGCAGCAGCGGAGGCCATGGTTCTATTGTCACAAGCAATGGAGGTCCTGGAGTGACCATTCAGGAGGAAACAGTTCCGTTAGCTGAACTTCCAACAGAAGCTCTTCCACAGGAACCGGTTTCTATCCCGGAAGATGAAGTTCCGTTAGCAGCTCTTCCAAAGACCGGACAGAGTGCTGGAAAAGAGATCGTGCTGTTTGTATCTGCTATTGCGTTAGGCGCAGCAGGTTTCTTTGGAAAGAAAACAAAAGAAGATTAAGAAAAAAGATTTTAAAAATTAACAGGATCCCGGCTTTTGGAGAAAAATCCCACAGCCGGGATTTTTTTGCTTAAAAAAATAACCACCCTATTGCCATGCAGCAACAGAAGTAATATTGGATCTGATGATCATCGGCTTCAACATGAGAGGATTATACATGTATCGCCGATAAATGTGGGAGGGGAGCTATTTATAAATATACAGTGCTAAAAGCGGAATCCCCGTGAGAATCAGGGATAGATTGAATTTCAGGATAAAAGATCGTATAATATCTTCATATAGTAAATTTTGCACTTACGGAGGAATTATTTATGGGAAAAAGAAAAACAAAGGCTATTGCAGCAGTGATGATGACAGCAGCACTTATGGGAGCTATGAGTGTTACTGCGTTTGCTTCTGGCTGGCAGCAGAATGATAAGGGCCGGTGGTATGGTACAAATGAAGATAACAGTCAGTGGTATTCAAATGGCTGGCAGTGGATCAATGATGGGGAAAACATTGCTCATTGCTACTATTTTGACGCAGATGGTTATATTTTAGTGAATACCACTACTCCGGACGGCTACTATGTTAATGAAAAAGGCAGATGGACTACGGATCTGAATCTGGTTCCTGGCGGCGTGGTCCAGGTTAAATATATTGATCCATGGGGAAATATGTTTGATATCCAGCAGTGGTAAAGAAAAAGGGATACAGAGAGAAAAACGTATGAGAAACGCATTTTTTAAGCAGGCTGCAGTGCTTGCGCTGGCAGCAGCTATGGTTGTTGGAACTACATCAACTGCGCTGGCAGGTGAGTGGAAGCGTCATAAATATTATGGCTGGTGGTATGAAGAGAGCGATGGAAGTTATCCGACGAATCAGTGGAAGTGGCTGGATAAAGATGGTGATGGCGCACTGGAATGTTATTATTTCAAGGAAGATGGCTATATAGCTACGGAACAGGGTGAGAACATGCCTGGAATTAATGTCACACCAGATGGCTATACTGTAAATTACGATGGCCAAT
The DNA here is from genome assembly GCA_025758065.1 of Lachnospiraceae bacterium. Lineage (NCBI taxonomy): Bacteria > Bacillati > Bacillota > Clostridia > Lachnospirales > Lachnospiraceae > Lachnospiraceae bacterium. Next base: position 1,106,465 of record CP107199.1, on the reverse strand, counting down.
GGGTGGTAAACGGGCTTGTACAAATGCAGGGAACTCCTACCAAGCTTCCGGCAGGGGCTGTTGTAAATGGCAATGGAATCCGCAGAAATCTGCAGCCTGGCGAAACGTATCAGGTATCCAATGGCACATGGGAGCGTGATGAAAAAGGATTTAAGTTCAAAAAAGCGGACGGGTTCTATGTGTATCCAGACATGGATATCAACTTTAAATACATGCATGATCCATATGTAAGAGATATTGTGTGGATGACAGATGATGACAATGACGGAACATGGGAAATTTATGAATTTAATGAGGACGGATATCTGGATACGAGCATAAGTAAAAGTGGATGGACCTGGGATTTTGGCCGCTATGGGATCCATGATACCTATGGGTATTTAACCACGAATTATTATAAAGGGGCATGGAGCAACATGGGACCTTATCAGGTTGTACGCCGTGGAAATACATGGTACTGCGAAAACGGTACACTTCCAGATTTTTCAGACGCATGTTGGCGTTTTACTGGTGATTATTCCCGTGATGCGTTTGCGATTATTGGCGGACTTGACCATGAACTCAGCCGTATGAGTAGTGGCAGCTATCGTAATGTAGAAGTGAAAGAGGTAAAATAAATTTCTGAGAAATCATTACAGTGATATTTCAAGGCTGTGTAAGGAAAACAAGGAGGCGGTCATTATTACAGTTAATGGCAGAGCAGCAGAAGCTTCAAAGGTTTTAGAAAGAAAAAACGAATAAATCATGAAACAGCCACCGACCGTCGGAATATTCATCCGGCGGTCGTTTTTTTTTCTGCATAAGCAATCAAAAAGGACACCTTTTATTGTATAATTATGTTACCCACAAAACAACACGAAAGAAGGTGTCCTTAATGAAAAATTAGCATTAAAGAAGCTGGTAACGACCCTGGCGCAGGGGAATCCTCGGGTTTTATGGGAAATGATAAACCGAAGATGGGATATAGAAGAGAACAGATTCCACCAGTTGAAAACGTATTATCATGCAAAACATTGCTATTGTCATGCAGCAAAAGAGAAAATAAGTGTAGAAGGGGAGCTATTTATAAATATACAGTGCTAAAAGCGAAATCCCTGACTGATAATCAGGGATTTCGCTTTTAAGATAAAAAGTTCCCCGTTTTGCAAGGGATCCATCTGGCAGAACGGGGAATTCTCATATTGAATAAAAAGTTACTGTTTTTTCTGCATAAGCAATCAAAAAGGACACCTTTTATTGTATAATTATGTTACCCACAAAACAACACGAAAGAAGGTGTCCTTAATGAAAAATTAGCATTAAAGAAGCTGCTAACTTATATGAAAAGTGTATATAAAATCCCGGAGAAAATCAAGGGGTTATCGGACAAAAGAAAAAGAAGAACGATCCCATTATTTAATATCGTCATGCCGGCACTGCTCTTTCTGATGCTGCAGTATGAGAGTTTTCATACAGTTTTTTCTGCGCCTGAAAGTATGGGAAAACGATTGAAAAACTGCATACATGGAAAAATACCTAAAATTGATGCGGTCCGTGACCTTCTTACCCAGATAGATCCAGATGAGATCCGTGAGATCCACGACCAGACGATCGATATCATAAAAAGCAACCGTGTATTTCGGGAAGGGACTATAGGTGGATATGTTGTAGCCGGTATCGATGGAGTGGAATTGTTCAACAGCACAAAAAAGTCCTGTTCGGACTGCCTTAGCCGGAAAAACCGTGCAGGTGAAACAGAATATTTCCACCGGAGCGTGGTCTGTATGACAGTAGGAAAAACGCCACATGTAATCCTGGGCCAGGAAATGTTAAAACCGAGGGACGGAGCGGAAAAAGATGAAGGAGAACTGACAGGAGGAAAAAAGCTGATCAGACGTCTGAAGGAAAGACACGGACATTTCGCAGATGTGATCGTAGCAGATGCGCTGTATCTGAATGCCCCATTTATCAATACGATAAAAGAGTGCGGACTGGATGCGGTGATCCGACTAAAAGATGAACGAAGGGAACTGTTTCAGGATGCGGAAAGCCTGTTTAAGCGGGATGAGGGGAAAAAAAGGTCGTTTACCTGTGGAAAAAAGAATATAGAAGTCTGGGATCTTTCAGGATTTGAGATAGATAATAGTCCCCATAAGCTTCGCGTGATCCGATATCATGAAAGCTGGAAAGAAAACGAACGCCGGATGTGGCTGGTAACGACTCTGGATCAAGGGGAACCTCGGGTTTTATGGGAGATGATGAACCGAAGATGGGATATAGAAGAGAATGGATTCCACCAGTTGAAAACGTATTATCACGCAAAACATTGCTATTGCCATGCAGCAACAGAAGTAATATTTGATCTGATGATCATCGGCTTCAACATGAGAGAATTATACCTGTATCGCCGTATTCAAAGATTTAAAGAAAGTGGAATCAGCCGAAAAAGTGTGAACCGGAAGTTTTGTGATGAGCTATTATTGGAAAAAGTAAAAAGTATCTTGTATGAAAAGGGCGGATAGTCTGTCAGTGGGAAAATAAAAACAGGCGCTTTGAAATGAGCTAAATTTAACTAAGGGGGGACGTTGTGCGCATTCAGCTATTCAGGAAGCAAAAGAGAAAATAAGCGTGAGAGGGGCACTATTTATAAATATACAGTGCTAAAAGCGAAATCCCTGACTGATAATGTTTATCATGGACGAATGACCTCGCATATGGTATAATTCATAAGATAGGCGTATTCCATTCATTTTTGGATACGATTGGAGGAAGACTATGGATGAGAAAAGGAAGGTGCGGGGGAGCTTCCGCATTTATCTTCAGTGGCCTTTATTTTTATCGGTCCTGATGGTCCTGCTGACAGCTGCTGTGGGGGCAGTTTCATTAAGAGCAGGCATTATAGTTTCATTTTTTACTCTTATCTATATTGGAATAGCGTTATGGCTGTATTTTTCCAGGAGAAAAGGCATATTGGGGGGACTTATCGCGTTTTCCCAGGCTTATGATCAGAGCAAGAGCAAGTTTTTAGAAGAAATGCTGGTGCCTTACTGTGTGGCGGATATAACAGGCCGTATTTTGTGGATGAACCAGGAAATGGGAGCTATTCTTGGGGATGACAAGGCTGCCATCAGGAATATTACCCAGATGTTTCCGGATATTACAAAGGAAATGCTGGTTACCGGCGGCGAAACGGTAAGTATACACAGTGCATTTAAAGATAAGAAGTACCGTGTGGACATGAAAGAGATCCATACAGAAGAGACTCAGGCAGCAGCGTCTCAGTGCGGGCTGGATGAAGGCAATTCCCTGGTGACTGCTATTTATCTCATTGATGAGACCCAGATGCTTCTTTATAAACAGCAGATCAATGACCAGAAACTGGTAGCAGGTCTTATTTATCTGGATAATTATGATGAGGCATTAGAAAGCGTAGAAGAGGTACGCCGCTCCCTTCTGACTGCACTTATTGACCGAAAGATCAGCAAGTACATTTCTTCCATGAATGGTATTGTAAAGAGCATTGAGAAGGATAAATATTTCTTTGTCATCAAGCAGCAGTACATTGCCAGGATGCAGGAAGAGCGTTTCTCTATTTTGGAAGATGTAAAAACTGTAAATATTGGAAATGATATGGCAGTCACCTTAAGTATCGGTATTGGTATGAACGGTGAGAGCTATGCGCAGAATTATGAATATGCAAGAACATCTATTGACATGGCCTTAGGCCGTGGCGGAGACCAGGCGGTTGTCAAGGATTCTGATAAGATCCTCTATTACGGCGGAAAAGCCCAGCAGATGGAAAAAACCACTCGCGTAAAGGCTCGTGTAAAGGCACATGCCTTAAAGGAACTGATGGATAATAAGGACCGTCTGCTGATCATGGGACACCGGATGGCAGATATTGATGCTTTCGGTGCAGCAGTTGGTATTTACCGCATTGCCATGTCCATGAATAAAAAGGCCAATATCGTACTCAATGATGTAACCTCTTCTGTGCGTCCTATGATGGAGCGCTTCCAGAACAATCCGGAGTATCCTGATGATATGTTCCTAAAAGGCGCAAAGGCAGCAGAACTGGTGGATGCAGGAACCATGCTGGTAGTTGTGGATGTAAACCGTCCAAGTATTACTGATGAGCCTAACCTTCTGCGTCTGATCCGCACGATCGTGGTTCTGGATCATCATCGTACCAGCAGTGAAGTGATCGACAATGCAGTTCTTTCTTATGTGGAGCCATATGCTTCTTCTGCCTGCGAAATGGTTGCAGAAGTGCTTCAGTATATTGCAGATGGGATCAAGGTAAGGCCCTGCGAGGCAGATGCCATGTATGCAGGTATTGTTATTGATACCCAGAATTTTACCAACCAGACCGGTGTACGTACCTTTGAGGCTGCAGCATTCCTTAGAAGAAGCGGTGCTGATGTTACAAGAGTGCGCAAGCTGTTCCGTGAAAATATGGTAGATTATCAGGCGAAGGCAGAGGCAGTAAGGGCGGCAGAGGTTTATATGGACGCATTTGCCATCAGTGTATGCCCGGCAGAAGGTCTGGACAGCCCGACCATTATTGGTGCCCAGGCAGCGAATGAGCTTCTTGAGATCAAGGGGATCAAGGCTTCTGTGGTACTTACAGACTATAACAATACTATTTATTTCAGCGCCAGATCCATTGATGAAGTTAATGTTCAGGTTATGATGGAAAAACTGGGCGGTGGCGGTCACAGGACCATTGCAGGTGCCCAGATGCAGGGCATTACAGTTGAAGAGGCCAAGGAACGCTTAAAAGCTGTCATCCGTCAGATGATGGATGAGGGAGATGTATCGTAGGGATGAAACAGATATACCAGGTATAGATCTGATACAGATTAGATTTAGATAGATACAGACATAGAAAGGAAGTTTTGTAAAATGGAAATCGTATTATTAGAAGATGTAAAGGCATTAGGTAAAAAAGGACAGGTTGTAAAGGTAAATGATGGTTACGCACGCAACTTTATCCTTCCAAAGAAGTTAGGCGTAGAAGCGACCTCCAAGAACTTAAACGATTTAAAGCTTCAGAAAGCAAATGATGCAAAGATCGCAGCTGAGCAGCTGGCGGCAGCCAAAGAACTGGCAGAGAAGTTAAACAATGCTTCTGTAACTGTTTCTATCAAGGCTGGTGAAGGCGGCAGGGCATTTGGTGCTGTTTCTTCTAAGGAGATCGAAAAAGCAGCTAAGGATCAGCTGGGACTGGAGATCGACAAGAAGAAGATCGTATTAAATACACCGATCAAGGCTATTGGCAGCTTTGAGGTGTCTGTAAAGCTTCACAAAGAGGTAACTGCAAAACTGGCAGTTAAGGTAGTGGAAGCATAGAAAGGTTCCGGGAGAACATTAACGATAAGACAGCCCGGGGGATATAGCCCGGAAATGTAAGGAGATAATTTTTATGGAAGAGACCCTTATTAAGCGGGTGCTTCCTCACAGTATAGAGGCGGAACAGTCTGTTATAGGTTCTATGTTAATGGACAGGGAAGCGGTAATCGCTGCATCGGAGATCATCACGGGCAGCGATTTTTATCAGCAGCAGTACGGGATCATGTTTGATGCCATGGTGGAACTGTTTAATGAAGGAAAGCCGGTAGATCTGGTAACACTTCAGGACCGCTTAAAGGAAAAAGAGGTTCCGCCGGAGGTCAGCAGCCTGGATTTTGTCCGGGATATCATTACTATTGTGCCTACATCGGCCAATGTAAAGTCCTATGCTGCTATTGTCAGTGAGAAAGCAGTCCTGCGCCGGCTTATAAAGACAACAGAAGAGATCGCGAATACCTGCTATGCGGGAAAAGAACCATTGGAAAATATTCTGGCAGATACGGAAAAGTCTATTTTTGACCTGCTGCAGAATAAGGGCGGACAGGAATTTGTGCCTATTAAGCAGGTTGCTATCAATGTACTGGAAAAAATCGAGGATGCATATAAAAACCAGGGAACCGTTACAGGTATTCCGTCCGGATTCATTGATCTGGATTACAAATTGTCCGGTTTCCAGCCTTCAGATTTTATTTTGATCGCAGCACGTCCGTCTATGGGTAAAACGGCCTTTGTCTTAAATGTAGTTGACTATGTTTCTGTGCGTAAGAACCTGCCATGTATGGTATTCAGCCTGGAAATGTCAAAGGAGCAGCTGGTAAACCGTATGCTTTCCATGGAGTCAAATGTAGACTCGCAGAAGCTGCGAACAGGTACTCTGACAGATTCTGACTGGGATGCAGTTGTGGAAGGTATTGGTATTATCGGTAATTCCAAGCTGATCATTGATGACACGCCAGGTATCTCTATTTCTGAGCTGCGCTCCAAGTGCAGGAAAATGAAGCTGGAATATGGCTTAAGTATTGTTATCATCGACTACTTACAGCTGATGAGCGGAAGCCGTAAAGGGGGAAATGACAACCGCCAGCAGGAAATTTCCGATATTTCCCGTTCCTTAAAAGCGTTAGCCAGAGAACTTCACGCCCCGGTCATTGCCTTATCCCAGCTGTCCCGTGCCTGCGAGACCCGTACCGACCATCGCCCTATGCTTTCTGACCTTCGAGAGTCCGGAGCCATTGAGCAGGATGCGGACGTTGTTATGTTCTTATACCGTGATGATTACTATAACAAAGATACTGAACATCCCAACGAGGCCGAAGTCATCATCGCAAAACAACGAAACGGCCCTATTGGTACTGTAAACCTGATCTGGAAGCCTGAATACACCAAGTTTGTAAATGCGGTGCGCCCTCAGGGAGGAAATCAGGAAGGATAATAGAATTTTGGCGCTTGCATCAGTTGGTGCAGGTGCCATTTATTTTTTAGTCATAATAGTGATTCTCAACGCATACATTGATAATAAACGGCGGCAAAAAGAGCCGCAGTTAATCAGAGTGATACGTGATATGAAGGAGAGAATGGCTATGGATGAGGTACATTATCTTATATCAGATGCGTCCAGGAAGGTGGATGTGGAAGCCCATGTATTGAGGTACTGGGAGGAAGAACTGGAGCTTGGGATCCCCCGAAATGAAATGGGGCACAGGTATTATACGGATTTTCATATCCGGCTGTTTAAACAGGTGAAAAACCTGAAGGAAAAAGGATATCAGTTGAAGGCGATCAAGCATGCATTGGAGCAGATGAAAAAGGACGGAAAGCTGGAAGGAGAGCTGACTGACGAACTTTTGGAGCAGGATATGGATGCAGCTTTAAAAGAACTTAAGGAAGAGGAAAGCACAGCCATGGTTGCAGCAGGAGAAGGCATGCCTCTTTCTGCCAGCGCAGAGGAAAAAATGGCCCAGTTTCAGCAGATGATGAACCTGATCATCGGACGTGCCCTGGAAGTGAATAACGAGAAGCTGAGCCAGGATATCAGCTGTCTTGTAAAAGAGCGGCTGGCAGGCGAACTGGAGCTGCTTTTAAAGGATTCCAATCAGAAAGAAGAGGAACGGTTCCGCATGCTGGATGAAACGATCCGCTCTTTTCAGAAAAGCGGACAGGAAGAAGCGGCTGCAGCGAAAGTACCATTTTTTAAGCGGAAACGCTTTGGACGTGGTGCTAAGAAGCTTTTTCACAGGGAAAAGAGAAGTTAAGAAAAAAGTTTAAAAAAGAGGGACAAGCCAGACACTGTCACTGAGATGACAGGATCCGGTTTGTCCTTTTTTGAGATAATTACCGTACAGGAACTTGCGATTTCCTTAAGACCATGAAAAATATCGAAAAAAGAAAGGAGATGTGTTATAACTTAAGTTTTTCATAATGGCGCTGCTGGACGGACTTTCGATGTCCTTTACCAGCGACAAACGTTGTTTCATCCAACTGCCAGATTTCTACGTATTTCGATGCGGCTTCCTTTAAGTATTCTGGCGAGTATTCCGTATTAATACTGAACTTTATCCCCGTGTATTGAAGCTCAAGATTAATTTCCTGAAACAGGGAAGTGATCTTCTCAAACAGGCGGTATCTGGATTTTTCAGTCGCTTTCTTCCATACCCAGGAATACTTGTTTGTGTTGGCTTCAAACTTAGAACCGTCAATATATAAATGTTGCAGGTCCGTATGTTCTTTCTCAAAAATTTTTTGATTGATATCACAGAATAGTTTCTCAATAGAATCGCTGAGTATCTCATTGATAAAATATCCAAAAGTCCGATAGGACGGGGCTTTATGATCCATCAGATATATGAACCTTAGATTCACTTTGCAGCTGTCTTCCAGCTCACGAAGAGAGACATATCCATTTGTCATAAATCCGAACAGGATTGTTTTTAGCATACTGACCGGGTTATACCGAAGTCTTCCCACCTCATGTTTCGTGATTTCCTTCAGGTATTTCTCCAAATCGATTTCTCCCATAAATCGATCAAATGTCAGCACCGGATCACAAATGTCCAGATAATCTTGAATAAATAGTGGCAAAACTGCCTGTTTTGGATTAGAATAAGTATTAGTTAGATTTTTCATCGCAAGTTAATTCTAACACAAAAAGAGGACCTTGGGGTTTTTTATGAACCCTTGGTCCTTCTTTTTTATAGGCTATGTTTTTTCACAGCCCCTTTAAGAGGTACAAAGTTCATAAAAGAAAAGGAGAAGGAATCATGGACAACAAGACTAATTTTTCCCTGGAAGGTAAGATTGCTCTGGTAACCGGCGCATCTTACGGAATCGGTTTTGCTATTGCAAAGGCTATGGCCGGCGCTGGCGCAACCATCGTTTTCAATGATATCAAGCAGGAATTGGTGGACAAGGGTATTGCTGCTTACAAAGAAGAGGGCATCACTGCTCATGGCTATGTATGAGATGTGACCAACGAGGACGCAGTTAATGCAATGGTTGCTCAGATCGAGCAGGAAGTGGGCGTAATCGATGTCCTGGTAAACAATGCAGGTATCATCAAACGTATCCCAATGATCGAGATGTCAGCAAAAGACTTCAGACAGGTTATTGATGTTGACTTAAATGCTCCATTCATCGTATCCAAGGCAGTTATTCCAAGCATGATCAAGAAAGGTCATGGAAAGATTATCAACATCTGCTCCATGATGTCTGAGTTCGGCCGTGAGACCGTATCTGCATATGCAGCTGCAAAGGGCGGCTTGAAGATGCTGACCAGAAACATCGCATCTGAGTACGGCGAGTACAACATTCAGTGCAACGGCATTGGACCTGGCTACATCGCTACTCCACAGACTGCACCGCTGCGTGAGAGACAGCCAGATGGCTCCAGACATCCATTTGACCAGTTTATCGTTTCCAAGACTCCGGCAGGCCGTTGGGGCGAGGCTTCCGATTTAGGCGGACCAGCAGTATTCCTGGCATCTGAGGCTTCCGATTTCGTAAACGGACAGATTCTGTACGTAGACGGCGGTATCCAGGCTTACATCGGCAAACAGCCTTCATAATTATATTTGTTATCTGATAAACAGGCAGGAGCGTCTTCCTTTGGGGAGACGCTCCTGTTTTTGCTTACTGTGAAATATATTTATTCCCTCCGGCATCTTTTGGAGCCTGTTCAGTTCACGTTTGCGCTCCCCAACAAGGCTTTTGCGGTAGCGGACAAGTTCCCGCAGCTCGCGCTGGTCTTTGTCTGGGGGTATAACTGGCCTGGAGCAGACCGTGTGTAAGGAGATTGGCAGTCCATTCCATTTCGCATCATTTATACTATTGAAGGCGTTTGACTTGTCGATGTGCTGGTTTTATCAAAACCTATTTTTTATATAGGATTCCCATATATTAGTTGCTATTTAGCAGTGGAGAAGATAAAATAAAAGTATTATTTTAGGGCAGAATGAGACTGATGGGGGGAGAGATGTAATGAAACAGTACTATCAGGGATTGTCATTGAAAGTAAAACTATTTGTGATTTTTCTGTTGGTCATAATCGCCAATTTTGTCGCTAATCTGTTCTATCGTCATGAGGTAAAAAATCTGATTGAATTTTATAATGTCAGTCAGACAGAGCATTACCGTGTTAACAAGATTTCCGTATCTTTAAAAAATGCAAAGTTGAGGCTGGATGAGTATTATTCCATTGGGGAGGAAGATGCTGCAGACGCATATGAGGCAGAAAAAGGAGAAGTATTGGCTTTTATTAGCCAATTGACTAATGAGCGGAACAATCCGGCGGAATGGTATATGATTCATGCTATCACTAATTCAGCGGAGGTCTTTTTTCAGAAAAGTGATATTACAGTCCGCAAAAAACGTGGCAGTGAGGATTTTATTTATATAGAATATTATCAGGCATCGAAAATCCAGGAATATTTAAATGGATACCTGAATGAATATCAGAATATCCTTCTGGAAAAAGATGGGGAAGAATATGCACGGCTGGAGAGGAAGGCCGCCAATATAGAGGCTATGACCAGGGTATTTTTGGTCGGAAGTGTTCTCATCAGTCTTTTGGCAGCGCTTAATCTGTCAGAGACGGTGACAAGTCCGATATGCAAATTGGCAGAATATACCCGGAAAATTTCAAAGGGTAACTTTGAACTGGAAGACATTCAGGTGGCAAGCCGGGATGAGGTGGGGGAACTGGCTGTGGCGTTTAATAGAATGAAGGATGACATCCGCCGCCTGATTGAAGAACTGAATCAAAAATCCCAGGTGGAAGCCAGGCTCCATCAGCAGGAACTGAAAAATATCCGCATGGATGAACTTTTGAAGGAGTCGCAACTTTTAGCCCTTCAGTCCCAGATTAATCCTCATTTCCTGTTTAATACTTTAAACTCCATCTCACGTTCGGCTCAGTACGAGACACCGGATGTGACAACGGCATTGATTCGTAATCTGGCAGACTTGTTCCGGTACAATCTGGATCATTTTAATCGTCTTTCCACAGTGGAAGAAGAACTGGAGATTGTGGCCAAATATATCTATATTCAGCAGCATCGTTTTGGGGAGCGGATACAATATGCTGTGCGGGTCGAAGAAACGGACAGTGATTACCTGATTCCCAGCATGACTCTGCAGCCTTTAGTAGAAAACGCAATCATTCATGGGATTGAAAACTTAGAATTCGGCGGTACGATTCTGGTGGATGTTTCCTGTCGCGGCGGTTTTCTGCGCATTAGGATTTGCGATAATGGTTGTGGGATTGAGCGGGAACGTCTCAGAGAAATATGGCTTGGAAATGACGAAAAGCGGAGAGGCCATACGACGGGGATTGGTCTGTCCAACATAGCGGCTCGAATCGGCCTGTATCCGGGAGGAGTCTGCAGGCTGTATTCCAGTCCAAGGTACGGGACGATTGTGGAGATTTTATTCCCACAGATGACGGAGGAGAAGAATGAATTATAAAATATTGATAGTCGACGATGAACAGTTGGAGCGCAGGGCACTGGAGAGCATCATAGTGTTGCAACTGGGTACCCGGGTGGAAATTATGCAGGCGGTAAATGGTAGGGATGCCGTGCAGATGGCACGGGAATTTAGGCCGGATATAGCGTTTCTTGACATAAAAATGCCGATTATGAATGGAATTGAGGCGGGCAAAGAGATCCTGGAATTTTTGCCGGATTGCTACATCATTATGCTGACTGGATTTACTTATTTTACCTATGCGAAGGAAAGCGTTAATATCGGGGCTGCAGATTTCCTTGTGAAACCGGCAGCCGACGAGGATGTGGTGAAGGCGTTGGAAAAAGCGACACGGGAAGTAGAGTCACGGATCAGAAAGCGGATAGACGATGAGGAAAACAGAAAGAAAGTCCGGCGTGCAGAACAATACATGGAAGGTGAACTAGTTTCAGCCATTGCCTGTAACAATGCAGACGAGGAATTGATCCAGGCGCAGATGGAGGAACTGGGTATCCAGTTCCACTATGGAGTGGGAGTTGTGGTCAGGGCACAGGCCAGGGGGCCAGAAAATCCACATTCAACTGCAAAATTGTGCAAAAGGTGTATCAGTCGCCTGGAACTGGATGGTAGAATTTGCTATTGCGAACACTATCATAACTTTTATTTGTTGCTCCTGACAGATGAGAGTAGAAGTCGAGATTGGTATAAGGAGCTGTTTAAACGGTTTAGTGTCATAGCGGAAGAGTCTGGTATCCAGGTGAAAGTTGCCGTAGGAATCCAAGTTTCCAAGTTGAAAAATATCTATCTGTCGTTCCAGGAAGCAAAAAGGAATATTAACAGTGATAAACGAATCCATATCCACCGGCATCAAATAGGGAACGGGGAGTCAAAACTGACTCAAAGGGAGCAGGAGCGCAAACTGATCGCTTATTTGAAGACAGGTAATTACGACGAGGCCATGCTTTATCTAGAACAGTTGATGGAACAGTTTTTTGAAGAAGACATGGAGCCTATGATGAAGATCTATGAGTTGCTTGTGGTGATTAACCGGAGTTTGCCGCAGAATCTGGAAATTATGCCGGTCTTTACCCTTTTTGAGCAGATGAGCGGGGAGTCCGGACGAGAACAGATTATGAGTTTGGCTTCCCAGTATGTGGAGCATGTGGTGGATGCACTGATTGCAGAGGAAAGTATGATGGATACTGCTTGGGCGTCTCGTGCAGAGGATTACATCCAGGCAAACTACAGCAGGAATATTACATTGGAAGACATGGCGGGTCATACGGGATTTTCCATTTACTATTTCAGCAAGTTGTTTAAGCAGCAGTTTCAGATGAATTTTGTGGATTATCTGACAAAAGTCCGTATTGAAAAGGCCAAGATGATGCTGCATGACGAACAAGCCAGTGTGAAAGAGGTGGGCCGTAGCGTAGGTTACAGTGAGGCAGGATATTTTAGCAGGGTTTTCAAAAAAGAGACAGGGGTTCCGCCATCGGTATACCAAAAAAGTGCAAAAAGGACAAAAATGTGTTAAGGCTTTGTAAAGACAAAAAATGGATAAAATATACAACAAAAATCTGATAGTAGACGACAAGTGTGTGCATTTTGTTTGCACTCATTGTCGTCTATAATTAATTTATCAATAAAATAACCAATAGGGGGAATAAAATGAAAAAAAGAATGTCATTTATTTTGGCAGCAGTATTGACTGCAGTATCTCTGACAGGTTGTGGTGCTGGTTCTAAGCCTGCGCAGACCACCACATCGACAGCAGCCGCAAAAGAAGAGGAGACAACTGAAAAGGCGACAGAAACTGCCTCAAAAGAAACCATTGTACTTCGTCTGGCTGAGACTCAGACTGAGACTTATCCAGCTACCATGGGAGCCATCGAATTTGCCCGTTTAGTAGAAGAACGGACAGATGGACGGATAAAAATTGAGGTATTCACCGGAGGGCAGTTGGGTGGAGACGAGCAGGCAATTCTGGAGCAGGTACAATTTGGAGCAATTGATTTTACACGTGCAAACTTTGCCCCGATGACAGAATTTGCTCCGATTCTTAATCTGCTTCAGATGCCATATTTATTTACCGATGCGGATCATATGCATAAGGTGATAGACAGCGAAATTGGTACTGAATTGTTGAGTAGTGTGGAGGCAGGAAATTTTGTCGGACTGGCTCTGTATGATGCAGGAACAAGGAACTTCTACAACTCAGTACGTCCGATTAAGACTGTGGAAGATATGAAAGGATTAAAGATTAGAACCACACAGAGTCAGTTAATCGTGGACATGGTTGAGGCTTTGGGTGCCTCCGCTACTCCGATGGCATTCGGTGAAGTTTATAGTTCTCTGCAGACTGGAGTGATTGACGGTGCGGAGAATAACTGGGTGTCCTATGATCAGAACAGCCATTACGAGGTGGCAAAGTATATCTCTTTAGATGGACATACGGCTCCGCCGGAAATCCTGGTATGTAGTAAGATGGTATTTGATAAACTGTCCCCGGAAGATCAGCAGATTCTACGTGAATGTGCTAAGGAGTCAGAACTGTGGGAGAGAGAAAAATACGACGAGATTGAGAACAAATCGATGGAGCACGTAATCGCTGAAGGTTCTGAAGTGACTGAACTGGAAGACAGAGAAGGTTTTGTGAAGGCAGTAGAGCCCTTGTACGAAAAATATGCAGGTGACTATATGGATACTCTGCAGGCTATTATCGATATGCAGTAGTTGCTTCTAATGATGGGGGAATAATCATGAAATATATTGATGCTTTTTTTAACAGACTGTTGGATTTGTGTATGATTCTTGCAAAAATCCTGCTGGTAGTCATGACAATTATCATCTGTATTCATGTGTTCTACCGTTATGTGTTAAACCGCAGTATTCGCTGGTCTGAGGAGATCACCATGATGATGATGGTGTACATGGGGTTTTTTAGTATCGCCTATGGTGTAAAACATCGGCTTCATTTGAGTGTGACTGTGTTTTTTGATATTTTACCGGAACCAGTAAAAAGAGCGGTACTGAAATTTACAGATGCAGTGCTGATGGTTATGGGAATCGTTCTCCTGTATTTTGGAATCGGCCTGATCAAAAGCACTATGAATAATCTCATGATTGCGACCCACCTGCCGTCAGCCATGCTGTACGGCGGGGTACCAATCTCAGGAATTCTGATTGCTTATTTTTCTTTTGTAAATTTGACTGGATTGCGGTTTGAACAGAAAAAAACGGAGAAGGGAAGTACAGAACATGGTTGATTATCTTGGCATTACAATCCTTTTGGGGTCTTTTATCCTGTTGCTCATCCTGCGCACGCCCATATCGTTTGCGCTTCTGACATCAGCAATCTTGACTTCTTTTTACCTGAAGGTACCGTTGATGAGCGTGGCGGTTCAGATGGTCAAAGGAATCCATTCTTTTTCCCTGTTAGCCATCCCATTTTTTATCCTGGCAGGAGAGATAATGGGAGCAGGAGGTATTTCAAGAAGGATTATTGAATTTACCAATGTACTGGTAGGCCGAGTGAGGGGCGGTCTGGCGCAGGTAAATATCTTAGCAAGCATGTTCTTTGGCGGTATTTCCGGTTCTGCGATTGCAGATGTGTCTTCTATCGGAGCCTTGTTAATTCCTATGATGAAGGATAGTGGTTATGATACTGACTACGCGGTGGATGTGACTATAACCAGCGCCTGCCAGGGACTGATTATTCCTCCCAGCCATAACATGATTATTTTTGCAGTGTCAGCTGGAGGCGTGTCAGTGGGACAGTTGTTTTTAGGCGGCATGCTTCCCGGCGTTTTGCTTGGGATGGCGTTAATGATTATCAGTTATGTTATTGCTGTCAAGCGAGGATATCCTAAGGGAGCAAAGATTTCTTTTAAGGAAGCAATCAAAATTGCCAGCAGTGCAATCCTGGGATTGCTCACTGCAGTGATTATTATCGGCGGTGTAATCGGTGGGATATTTACAGCAACAGAGTCTGCTGCGGTGGCCTGCCTGTATGCGTTTATTGTAACATTCTTTATTTACAGAGAGATTCCTCTTAGCAAGATGGATGAGATTTTGCTTAATGCACTGAGGACTTTGGCGACGGTTCTGGCACTCTTGGCATGCTGCAATGCATTCGGATGGTTTTTAGCCTATCTGAAAATTCCTGCCTTGATTACAGGTGCATTATTGGGTGTGAGCAACAATAAGATTGTAGTACTGCTTTTAATCAACTTGCTTTTGCTGGCACTGGGAACGATTATGGATATGGCACCGTTGATTATGATTACTACTCCAATCCTGATGCCGGTCATTCAGAGTATTGGAATGAATCCTATTCAGTTTGGTGTCATGATGGTGTTAAACCTGGCAATCGGACTTTGTACGCCTCCGGTGGGCGCGGTGCTGTTCGTGGGCTGTACCATCGGCAAAATATCCATGGAAAAGTTAACAAAATCACTGTTTCCGTTTTATGCAGCGATGCTGGCAGTGCTGATGCTGGTAACTTTTGTACCAGAGGTGGTTTTGTTTATACCGAATTTGCTTTTAAAATAAGAAGGAGATGGAATTATGATAGATAAAAAAGTATTGTTTATTACAGGCGCTGCAATTGGAATCGGTCACGCGGCATGTCTCAAATTTGCTTCTGAAGGGTATGCTATCGCTTTCAATGATTATAACGTAGAAAATGGGAATAAAGCATTGGAAGAACTTAAAGATAAGGGATATGAAGCAATTTTTCTTCCGGGTGATGCTACGAAGGAAGAGGAAGTCAAAGCCATGGTGGCGAAGACCGTAGATACATATGGCAGGATTGACACTCTAATTAACAACGCGGGGGGCCTGGGAGGCAGATCTTCTTTTGAAGGTATGGAAACTGAGTTTTGGAATCGGGTGATGGATTTGAACCTGAACGGAGCATTTTTTGCTGCTAGAGAGTGTATCCCCTATCTGAAAACTGTAAAGGGAACTATGATTAATATTACCACGATTGCGGCTTATAATGGTGGAGGACCCGGAGCAGGTGTATATGCGGCAGCAAAGGGAGCGGTTCTGACTATGACGAGAGCACTGGCAAAGGAACTGATTCCGGCAGGCGTCCGCGTGAATGCCGTTTCCCCGGGAACAATCAATACAGCTTTCCACGCTGCCAGTAGTAAAGAACTTTTGGAAAGTTTTGTAAAGGCAATTCCTGCAGGACGCATGGGACGGCCTGAAGAGGTTGCGGATGTGATGTATTATCTGGCCTCAGATCAGTCTTCTTATCTGGTAGGCGAGGTGGTTCAAATCAATGGTGGACAGATGATGCTTTGATTGATATGTCAATGCATTGATAAGGAGAAGAACGACATGGTAGTAAAGTATGAAACTGTGGTGGGACAGGACATCGGAGGAGGAATTACAAGAAGGATTTTGGCTCATAACGGTAATATGATGATTGTTGAAGCTGTTTTTAAGAAGGGCGCAGTAGGGACTGCCCATCGGCATCCTCATGAACAGGTAAGTTACATTTTATCTGGCTCTTTTCAATATACGATGGAGGAAGAAGTTTATGAACTGAAAAGGGGGGATACCTATTATGTACCTCCTGGAGTTCTTCATGGTGCGACAGCGCTGGAAGACGCGGTGATATTGGATATTTTTACACCGCAAAGGGAAGATTTTTTGGAATAAAGCAGATAATCCCTGACCATGCAGATTATGAACTGTGGTCAGGGATTTTTGCTTTATTAGGAAATGTTATGTCCTATTATTTCCCGATGGAATCGAACTTATCGCAGATTTCCTTGGAAGGTGCTGCAGTGGCCAGGGAAACGATGATGATTGCCGCACAGGCCACCAGGAATGCCGGGAGCAGTTCGTAGATTCCCCAGATACCGCCCATAGGCTTGATGCCATATTTCCGACAAATACCATGACGCCTCCGGCTACCATGCCTGCGATGGCACCTGGAAGGTTGCTGCGCTTCCAGAACAGGGCAAACAGCATTACAGGTCCAAAGGATGCGCCGAAACCGGCCCAGGCAAAGGAAACGATGGTAAATACGGAACTGTCAGGGTTCCATGCCAGGACAACAGCCACCAATGCAATGCCGATAACGGTAAGTCTGGCGGCCCGCATGGAGGTCTTGGTGTCCATCTTAATCTTTAAGAAGTCCTGAAGCAGGTTCTGGGAGATGCCGGAAGCCGCTGTAAGCAGCTGGGAATCTGCCGTGGACATGGTGGAAGCCAAAATGCCTGCCAGGACGATTCCAGCGATGATGGAAAGCAGGAAACCATTCTGTCCTAAAAGTCCGGACAACTGAATGATAATGGTCTCAGACTGGGAACTGGTGGACAGCATTGGCACGGAAGCGCTGTAACCGATGATACCGATCAAGATGGCCACAAACATGGAAATCACTACCCAGACAGAAGCGATGCGCCGGGAAAGAGTCAGTTTGTTCTCATCCTCAATAGCCATAAACCGCAGCAGGATGTGAGGCATGCCAAAATATCCAAGGCCCCAGGCTAAAGTGGAGCAGATAGTCAGCAGGCTGTATGGAGAGGATGTGTGATCTGCCATATTGTGCATGCTGGTCATGCTTAAGTACCCTGCCAGGGACTGGGCGTTGGAAATCACGGCATCCCAGCCTCCAGCTACATGGATGCCGAAGAAGACGATGATAATAAGTGCAATGCTCATAACTACGCTCTGAATCAGGTCTGTGGTGGAAACAGCCAGGAAACCGCCTAAGACAGTGTATCCGATGATGATGGCAGCGCCTGCAATCATGGAGACATGATAGTCAAAGCCAAACAGACTGTTAAACAAGGTGCCTACGGCCTTAAATCCGGAAGCCGTATAAGGGATGAAGAAAATCAGGATGATCCCTACAAAGCCTGAAAACAAAGCGTTTGTAGGGAGTTTCTTGTGTTATGCTCTTTTGCCCAGTTCCATTTCTTTGAAGAATCTTTTGAAGTCTTCCTGCTTCGCGTAAGCATAGTAGAAGTTTGTTCCAAACGTTTCTTGTATTCGGCGATAATCCAAGGCTACTTGATCCTCGCTGCTGAATTTCAGGCTTGGCACCAGTTTCCCACTTTTCCGATCCGGGATTTCCTCGTACCGGATCTTTCCAC
This sequence comes from Lachnospiraceae bacterium, assembly GCA_025758065.1. Lineage (NCBI taxonomy): Bacteria > Bacillati > Bacillota > Clostridia > Lachnospirales > Lachnospiraceae > Lachnospiraceae bacterium. Next base: position 1,088,061 of record CP107199.1, on the reverse strand, counting down.
CAACATCCAGCAGGCGGACATAACCGCCTCTTTCCAACAGGCAGTTTGCGCTTCGCAGCGCTTCCGCAATCCTGTCCACCGACAATCTTTCAATCCCCATTCTGTTTTGTATCAGACGCAGGATCACAAGCGCCACGAAACAGATCAGAAAGTGTGCCCGGATATGCTCCCGCTTGTTCAGATAAATCGGTCTTGCATCGAAATCGCTCTTCATGGTCTGGAAAGATTCCTCAATACGCCACAAACCATGGTATACTTCCCGTATCTTTGCAGCATCATAATCCATCTCACTGGTTATGATTGCAAAATATCCGTCATAAAGGGCATCTTTTTCCGCCTTCTCCCGGTCCACTGCGGATACTTTGGCTGTCTGCCTTTCATCCAGAACTTCACCGGTCTCTTTCAGGATGGTTTCTTCTTTTATATACCGGTCTTTTCCATGGACGATCCCATAGGCATTGTTCTTTGTACTCTTTTCTGCTTTCTTCAGCTTTTCTTCTCTTTTCTTTGCTGCCATTTCTGCATCTGCTCTTGACCAGTAAAGAAGAACCTTCCGCTGCCGCCTTACCGCTTTCTTTTTCTCTGTTTTCTGTCCGTCCTGCATTTCAAATGAGATATCATACCCCTGGTATTCTTCCGTGAGCAGTTTCCATTTGTAGGAACCGTCTTCCGCTTCCTGCCAGCCTTCCTGGGCAAACAGGGCTTCCTGGTAACGTTTCCCTTTTGTTCCTTTTAATATCTGGGAAAATACATAACCATCGCCCTGACTGCACAGAAGATCAATATTGCGAGAACAGTTCATCCCTTTATCTGCCACGACAACTGTCCGTTCCATGCCGTATTCCTTCTTGAATCCGTCCAGATTTTCTTTCAGTGTATCGGAATCACTCATGTTCCCCCGGAATACATCCATGCATATGGGAACCCCGTTTCCATCCATGAAGAGTCCCATCTGTATGATAGGCGTCAGCTGGTGCTCCTTGGAAACGCCTTTCTGCCCCAGGGCAGGGCCGCTTACCAGCTTTCCCGACCGGTCACGGTATTCTTCATCCGGGTCTGCAAAATCTTTTTCCGTATAGTAGTTTGTTACATCATAGAAACTGTACTGCAGGTCCCGACCAAACCGCTCTCCCACCTGTTCACTGATAAAACGCTGGAGGTCATAAAAGATGATGTTGAACTGGTCTAATGCGCGGTAAATATCCGGAAGGTCAAATTCGCTGTTCAGGCCGTAATAATTCAGAAGGCGTGAAGCTACTTCCCGTTTCGAGGCCGGATAGAGGATTCTGTCCATCACAAGGTAACGGAAGATTTCATTCAGCGAGTATTTTCCGCGGAATCCGGATGACCGTTGGTATTGTTCAAAGAAGGTGTCGATTCCAAGAAGATGGTAAACGGATTCCGGAAACTTGTAGCCATAGTTAAGCAGCCTGTTGTTTTCGGAATACATCATTTCGGAAACGGGGATTTCAATACGCAGATCCCGCTTATGCTTGAGGCTGTCATTGCAGGCATTTACTTCTTTCCAAAATGCTTCCAGGTCAGTCTGATCTTCCAAATAGCCGAAGCTTTTTACGGTACGCTGTTTAGGGGAAGCGTTTGGATAACGTAAATAGAAATCATCAAAAAATCCCAGAATAATTGAATTTCCTGGGATTTTAGTATCTGCCACAATAATTTTCCAGCTAAAACTGTAAAAGTCAGGGTACAGGAACTTGCGATTTCCTTAAGACCATGAAAAATATCGAAAAAAGAAAGGAGATGTGTTATAATGTGGTGAGCGCAGAAGAAAAACAAGCGCCGCAGAATGCGGCATTTGTTTTTCTTGCGCTCACCAACGAAGGACCCGCCTGCGCTAGCAGGTAGTGGAGCGCGAAGCGCGAGGGTCCTGAGTGGACCAAGCAACGAAGGACAACAAGTGAGGATACATTTGATGAACCAGAAATATACATATTATTTAAGATATGCCTGCGTATCCGGTGTTTTGGCGGCAGCTTTGGCACTGGGGGGCTGCTCTTTGAGCGGCACTGGGGCTGCTGTTCAAAATGAGGCCGCAGAACCGGCAGAAGCAGATGCCGCAGATGGACAGGCGTTCTCAAACGGAACCGATGAGACCATAGCACCCTTAGGAATGGATGGACAGATCCTTCCTGGACTGACGGATGTAGAGCTTCCGGAGGACGCAGAATCAGCACCACAGTACTTAAGGGAAGGTGTTCGCCATGAGATCGTAAAGAAGCTTCAGCAGCGACTGATGGATCTGGGCTTTATGGATAACGATGAGCCTACGGATTACTTTGGCCAGGTAACGCTCACAGCAGTAAAACATTTCCAGAGACAGAATGAACTGCCTCAGGATGGCATTGTAGGTAATACCACATGGGATGAATTGATGGCAGAAGATGCCAAACATTATGCAGTATCTAAGGGAACACAGGGCGATGATATCCAGAAGATCCAGCAGCGACTGTATGAGCTGGGATATCTGGCTTCTGCAGACCAGGTAACGGGCAACTTTGATGATGCTACAGAAATTGCCGTTTTAAAGCTTCAGGGGGTTAATGGACTGGCAGAAGACGGAAAAGTAGGCCGGCAGACCTATAACCTGATGTACAGCGATGACATTAAGGCAAATATGCTTGCATACGGTGAAAAGAGTGATGTGGTACTGGCATGCCAGCAGCGTTTAAAGGATCTGGGCTATCTGACTACAACACCAGATGGTACATATGGTCAGGACACTGTGATCGCAGTTAAGCAGTTCCAGGCAAGAAATGACCAGGTAGTAGACGGCTACTTAGGACCATCCACCCGTATTGTATTAAACAGTCCGGATGCCAAGCCAAATGGTTTAATGATCGGTGAACAGGGCGATTCTGTTACCAGAGTACAGCAGCTGTTAAGCAAATACGGCTATTTGCCATCTTCCAATGTAACTGGCTATTATGGTGAAGCAACGGAAGATGCAGTAAAGAACTTCCAGTCACGCAACGGTCTGTCTGCAGATGGTAAAGTTGGCGTACTGACCATGGCCAAGCTTACCAGTGACGATGTGAAGAAACCGGCACCTTCTACAGCTGCACCGGCTAAGGGCAACAAAAACAATAACAGCGGAAAGAACAATAATTCTAACAAGGGCAATAACGGCGGCAATACCAGTACACCGGCTCCAAGACCGGCATCCGGTACAGGTGTTTCTGCGCTGATCTCCGTAGCATCTTCCAAGCTTGGAAGCCCATATGTATGGGGAGCAAAGGGCCCCAGCTCTTTTGACTGTTCCGGTTTTGTATACTGGTGCTTAAAGCAGGTAGGCGTAAGCCAGAGTTATATGACTTCTTCAGGCTGGAGAAGTGCAGGACGTTATACAAAGGTAAGCAATTTTGGAGATATCCAGGCGGGCGATATCGTAGTTGTAAGAGGCCACGTAGGTATTGCAGCAGGCGGCGGAACCGTTATTGATGCTTCATCCAGTAATGGTAAGGTTGTCCACAGAAGCTTAAGCCAGTGGTGGAGAAATAACTTTATCTGCGCATGGCGTATCTTTTAAACAGTAACATACACCCGGTCTGCGCCTGTGGGCGCAGGTATATTAACAAAGGAGGAGACATTTATGCAGACGATCCTGGTATGTGATGATGATAAACAGATTGTAGAAGCCATTGACATTTACCTTACAGGAGAAGGCTTTAAAGTTATAAAAACCTATGACGGATATGAAGCTCTGGAATATCTGGAGACACAGTCCGCAGATCTTTTGATCTTAGATGTGATGATGCCGGGACTGGATGGTATACGTACTACCTTAAAGGTACGTGAGACCAGCAGTATTCCGATCATTATCCTTTCTGCAAAATCAGAGGATGCAGATAAGATCCTGGGACTTAATATCGGTGCAGATGATTATATTACAAAGCCATTTAACCCGTTAGAACTGGTAGCAAGAGTCAAATCCCAGCTGCGCCGTTATACACAGCTTGGGAACATGAGCCAACAGGCAGAAGGCCAGGTTTACAAGTGTGGCGGTCTCCAGATCAATGATGACAACAAGGAGGTTACTGTAGATGGAGAGCCGATCAAACTGACGCCTATTGAGTATAACATCCTTTTGCTTCTGGTTAAGAATGCAGGAAAGGTATTCTCTATTGATGAGATCTACGAAAAAATCTGGAACGAGGAAGCCATTGGTGCAGATAATACAGTAGCTGTCCACATCCGTCATATCCGGGAAAAGATTGAGATCAACCCGAGAGAGCCAAAATATCTGAAGGTAGTATGGGGCGTAGGCTATAAGATCGAGAAACAGTAGGTGGCCTATGGAAAAAAAATCGTTTGGTCTGAGAAAATGGAAGGTGCTGCTGTCCGTGTTTCATGTGATCTTTCTGGTCATTACACTGGCGGGTATCAGTGCCATGTATTTAAACGGCGGATACGGTAAAGGTATCCGCTGGATCTATGATGAAACATACGAGGATTCAAATGCATTCTGCTCCCAGCTGGGCATAGATATCAGCAATATTTTTACCTATATCGGCTATAAGGATATGTTTGAAACGAATGGTGTTCTGGACATGCATAAGAATATTGTGCGTATTACAGACGGACCAGGCGTAGATGAAAATATGACACTGGACCAGATCGTCCGTTATGCAAAAATCCGCGGATATTACCTGGGGGAAGATTTTACAGTTCAGGGGTCTCCTATGGCCATGGACGATGATGACATGGAAATCACCGTAGAATATAAAACGGATAACCCAGGTCTGGCAGATGCAGATGGCCTGGAGACCAGGATGACTAAAGAGGAAATGGCTCTTGATATCCTGGATCGTTTGGGAAAATATTATACGATCTATTATAATTTCATCAGTAATAATACAAATGTCCGGTTCCGTATCTTTTATAAAAGCGATAGTGGGGAAGAAGCGGTTTATACGAATGTTCCATCTATGTCCTTAGATGAGCTGAGAGGTTTTGGAAAATATTTATTTATTCCCGGAAATACCATCCGTATGGAAAGTAATCTGGCTTTGATACCGGAAAATGCGGCTTCCCTGCTGGAAACCTGGAATCCATTTGACAATGACCAGAATTACATGGTAGTTTCTGTGGATACAAATTATCCATATGCTGATAAATATGCAAAGGAAGCAGGAGAATATAAAGGTGCCCGTTCTGCTTTTATTGTAGGAATGGGTGCTGTGATCGCCGGAATGGTCGGATTTTTCACTACGCTGGTGGCACTGGTGCTTTTGTCTGGTCATGAAGATGAGCTGGGTGGTGCAATCCGCCTGTTCCCCATCGATAAAATGTATACGGAGTCCTGTGTGCTTTTGTGTGCGGCAGCAACAGCCGGTATTTTGTACTTTTGCAGAAAGCTGGGTATTATGGTCATTGGCCTGTTTGCTTCAGAAGAACATCTGGCTTACTGGAATAAATTATTAAAATATGTGATACTTTATGGATGCAGTATTCTCTGTGGCTTCAGTCTTTTAAGGCGTTATAAGGCCAATACATTATGGGAGAAAAGCATTGCAAAAAAGGCAGTAAATGCTTCAAAAGATTATATTGCCAAAGCCAGTTTTGTGGCAGGTACCAGCCTTTGTTATCTGCTGTTTTTAGTTGTTAATGGCATGATGATGTGGGGAACGCTGTTCCTTTTTGCCTATAAAGATGAAAAACTGACTTCACGTATTTTATTTTATGTATGCGCTGTTTTGTTTGTGGGACTGGATGGCTGGATCTACCACAGGCTGTTTCGTAAGGCAGAGCAGAAAGATCTTTTGAATAATGCCATTACCTGCATTGCAAAAGGTGATACCGGTTTCAGGCTGGACACAAAAAAGCTTACCGGAAAAGAAAGAACAGTAGGAGATCATATTAATAATATTGGAAGTGGTCTGGATACAGCACTACAGGAAAAGGTAAAAAGTGAGCGCTTAAAAGCGGACCTGATCACTAATGTTTCCCATGATATTAAGACTCCCCTTACATCCATTATCAACTATGTGGATCTGTTAAAGAGGCAGAAGATACAGGATCCCAAGATCGCCTCTTATCTGGAAGTCCTGGACCAGAAATCCCAGCGTTTAAAGACATTAACAGAGGATCTGGTAGAAGCATCCAAGGCAAGTTCCGGCAACCTGAAGCTGGAAGTGACAGATATTGACCTGGTAGAGCTGGTGCAGCAGACAAATGGTGAATTTGAGGAACGTTTTGACCAGCGCCATTTAAAGATCATCTCTGATTTCCCGGATGGCATGATCATTATTAAGGCAGATGGGCGCAGATTATGGCGTGTTCTTGAAAATCTTTATACCAATGCTTTTAAATATGCTCAGGAAGGCAGCCGGGTATATGTGGATGTGGCTTCTGTAGATGGAAAAGCCATTTTCACTATGAAAAATATTTCGGAAAAGCCGTTAAATATCAGCCCGGATGAACTGACAGAACGTTTTGTCAGAGGAGATGTGGCGCGGACCACAGAAGGCAGCGGATTAGGGCTTTCCATTGCCCGGAGTCTGACTCAGCTGCAGAAAGGCGAGTTTGTGATCACCATTGACGGTGATCTGTTCAAGGCTCAGGTCATTTTCCCGCAAGTGCGCCAGGAGACCAGGGCAGAAATGCGTCTGGAACGGGCTGCGGAAGAGAAGCGGGCAGAAGAACAGTCCGGGGAGAAAATGTCCGGGGAAATGCCAGTGGGAGAGAACCTGCTGGAAATCGTCCCCTATAACTGGGATGTAATGGTAGAAAATGACAAGAATTTAACAGTGAAAGAGGAAGTACTGATCCGGAATGGAAACCGGGAGAATAAACAGGAAACATAAACCGGAAAACTAAATAGGAAAAATAAACAGAAAACGCAAGGAAGATACTAAAAAAGACAGGCCCACAAGGAACCTGTCTTTTTTGACCGTAAATCTGCAGCCCGCTTTCAGGCGGTACTGCTTAAATGTGTAAATAGAACTTATTGATACTCGAAAACATTGATCCAGCTCTCTAACAGATCTTTCTCTTCCGGACGCTTATAAGCCAGCTGTGCGGCTGCTACGATTGGAAGCCAGCCCTGTACATAGCGTTTTTCTGTACCTGTTTTTTCACAGAACAGATCCATGTACAGCTCTGCTTTCTTTTTGTCCTTTAAGCTGAGCAGAAGGTAGGTTCTGGCCACATCGGCACTTGCATTACCCTGGGAAGCATGTACCCAGTCAATGACATAAAGCTTTCCATCGTCCCCAACAATGATGTTGGATGGATTGAAATCGCCGTGGCAGAGCTTGGTGTGTTTTGGCATTCCGTCCAGTCTGGTCAAAAGCTCATAACGTGTGCCTTCGTCCAGCTGTTCCACGGATTTTAAGGAACGGATGGTTTTTTCTTTCAGTTTGTTGAGCAGCGGGCAAGCCTGGCTGTGGATCAGCAGCTGAAGATCTACCATCTGGGACATGTACTCGTCCAGCTTGTCAGGATTTTCATCCATCAGCTGTTCTAAGGTCTTGCCTGGTACATATTCCTTGATAATAGACCATTTTCCATCAGTTACCGTTACCCCTAAAACCTTTGGAACATTGAGCGCTTCGATGGTCTCCACTCTTGCATTACATAATGCTTCGTTTAAAACCTCAGCTTTCGGGAATCCTTCACAGAATTCCTTAATGGCAGTATCTCCGTCACGGTAGACGGTCTTTTTTGCACTACTGAAAATCATTTCTTTTGCCATAATCATACTCTCCTTCCACACATTATATACGGTACTGCTGCGGTGTGAACTGCCGCATCGATTATTATTTTACTACATGAATGATTAAAAGTACAGCAAAATTGATAAAAAATTAACGAAATTTACCATAAAAGTGTTACCGGCACTTAAAACCGGAAGATCGCAGTTCCATATCCGCCTAACGGATAAGAAATAGAATATGGCTGTCCATCACATTCACCTTTTATGGATGTATAAGTCGGGCACTGGCTTGGTTTATAGGCGCCATGGACATTATCTAAAAGAAGTGACAGCTTACAGCGTTTCGGAACGCCTACACGGTAATCCGGGCGGTCTACAGGTGTGAAGTTTACTATGAACAGCAGGTTCTTTTTGCCAGTTTCATCTTTACGGATAAAACTAAAAATGCTGCGGTCACCGTCATTGGCGTTGATCCACTGGAAACCGTTCCAGTCATTGTCAAGGCGGTACAGACACGGATATTTCCTGTAAATATGAAGAAGATCACGGACATATTCCTGAAGCTTTTTGTGGCTTTCTTCTTCAGCTAAATACCAGTCAAGGCTGACCTTTTCATCCCATTCGTGCCATTGGCCAAAGTCCTGTCCCATAAATAAAAGCTTCTTTCCGGGATGGCCTAACATAAAGGTGTAACCGGCTTTTAAGTTGGAGAACTTGTCCTCTCCAAGGCCGGGCATCTTGTTGATCATGGAACACTTCAGGTGGACTACCTCGTCATGGGAGAGTACTAAAATGTAATTTTCACTGGTAAAATAGGTGAGGCTGAAGGTCATGCGGTTGTGATTATATTTGCGGAAATATGGATCTAATTTCATATATTCCAGGAAATCATGCATCCAGCCCATATTCCATTTAAAGGTAAATCCCAGTCCGTCATTTTCCGGATGCTCCGTCACTTTCGGCCAAGCAGTAGATTCTTCTGCGATCATGGAAACACCGTGGTTGCGGCCCTGGACAACGGTATTTAAGTGCTTAAAGAACTCAATAGCCTCTAAATTCTGGTTTCCGCCGTCTTTATTTGGTACCCACTGGCCTGGTTCACGGCCATAGTCTAAGTACAGCATGGAAGCAACTGCATCTACCCGCAGTCCATCTACGTGGTATTCTTCTACCCAGTAGAGAGCGCTGCTGATGAGGAAGTCTTTTACTTCATTTTTGCCATAATCAAAGACTTTTGTGCCCCAGTCCGGATGTTCACCCTTGCGAGGATCTTCATATTCAAAAAGAGGATGTCCATCAAAATCAGCCAGTCCATGGGCATCTTTCGGGAAATGGGCCGGAACCCAGTCAAGGATAACTCCGATGCCATTTTTATGTAAATAATTCACAAAATACATGAAGTCGTTAGGGCTTCCGTAACGGGAGGTAGGGGCAAAATAACCGGTGACCTGATATCCCCAGGAACCGTCATATGGATGCTCTGCGATACCCATAAGCTCTACGTGGGTGTAGCCCATTTCCTTTACATAGGCAGCCAGTTCATGGGCAGCTTCCACATAGGTATAATATCCGTCCTTTTCTTCACGGTCCTTCTTCTTCCAGGAACCCAGATGGACTTCATAAATGCTGATAGGCTGCTTTGTCATATCTGCCTGGGAGCGCTTTGAGATCCAGTCACCGTCATTCCAGGAAAATCCGCTGATATCGGCAGTAACAGAGGCAGTACCTGGGCGGTATTCTGCACTGAAGGCAAATGGATCTGCTTTATAAAGGATCTTTCCTGTATCTGTGGTAATAGCGAATTTGTAAAGCTCGCCAACCTGCATACCTGCGTTAAAGTATTCCCAGATGCCGGACTGTCCCACTTTTTTCATAGGATTGGCTTCCGGATTCCAGCCGTTGAAATCGCCTACCAGATGGACTGCCTGGGCATGTGGTGACCATACACCAAAATAGATGCCCTTTTTGCCTTTGTAGGTCATGGGGTGAGCGCCCAGCTTTTTATAAATCTCATAGTGGGTACCTGCACCGAATAAATAGCAGTCCAGATCGGAGATCAGACCGGTGTTTCCTGCATTCTTTCTGGCAGCTGCAGAACCGGCAGTCTTTCCCTGTGTTTTAGATTTTGCTGCAGTACTTTTGGAAGAAGTGTTTTTTGCTGCAGTTTTTGTACCTGTGCTTTTTCTGGTAGTTTTATGAGCTGTGGCCGGGATTGCTTTTTGTGCCTGATCCGCCTGCTTTCTCGTTGTCATATTAATTTTCCCCCTTAATTTTAAGGACAGCACCCCAGTTGCCCTTTAATTTAATTTCCAGTCTGCCGTTTTGTACAGGCAGAACTTTATCTTCGCCGGTTTCATCATCACTGTTTAAAAGATCCACTGCTGTCTGTGCCTGGATGGGAACCGGGATGTTTAATATAGTTTCATTATCATCATTATTTAAGGCTGTGATGATCAGGCTGTTATTTCCCCATCTTGCGTAGGCATACTGCCTGTTGGTAAGAAGCAGTTCCTGATATTTTCCGTTGTGAAGCTCTTCGTTTTCTTCATGGATCTTTCCAAGTCTGGAAATAAAATCTGTAAGCTCACAGTTTAACTGTGGTATCTTTTCAGCCGGAATGCAGGGGCGCAGGTCATCATCACAGGTGGAAGTACGTTTTCCTTCCGTTCCCCATTCACCTCCGTAGTAAATAGACGGTATTCCCGGAAGGGTCATTAAACAGGTGTATACAGGATACAGATGCTTTTTTATCTTTAATTTGCTGGCAATGCGGTCTTCATCATGGTTATCAAGGAAGGTATAAAGCTGTCTTCCAATGGCTTCCAGACGACGTACATTGTGGGCGATCTCAAAAAAGTTATGGTCATTAAAACCGGAATAAATGCTTTTGTGCAGTTCGTAGTTAGTAACCGAATGGAGCATTTCCGGGTTGACCCAGCGGCTGTAATCACCGTGGATGACTTCTCCCATAAGCCAGAAATCCGGTTTCATGGAAGCAGTTTTGGTCCTCATTTCTTTCATGAAATTAAAGTCCAGGATATTGGCGCAGTCTAAACGGATGCCGTCAATGTCAAACTCATCCACCCAGAAGCGGATCACATCAAAAAGATAATCTTTTACCTGCTGGTTATAAAGATTTAAACAGGGCAGTTCAAAATGCCCCTGCCATGCTTCATAGCCAAATGGATCGCCTAAAGGGCTTTGCCAGTCAAAATTCACCCCTTTGTACCAGTCCTTGTACGGGAAGTCCCATTTTTTTTCCTGAATGTCTTTAAAAGCAAAAAACTCACGGCCAGTGTGGTTGAAAACACCGTCAACTACTACTTTGATGTCATTTTCATGGCAAAGCTTTGTAAACTCACGGAAATCTTCGTTGGTTCCCAGACGGCTGTCCACCAGCTTGTAATCCCTGGTGTCATAGCCATGACTGGATGATTCAAAAAGAGGACCTATGTAGATGGCATTGCAGCCTAAAGAACGGATATGTGGGATCCACTGATCCAGTTCTTTAAACCGGTCTGTCACCTCTGTCTGCGCATTCTGTTTCGGCGCTCCGGTCATTCCCAAAGGATACATATGATAAAAGATAGCTTGTTCATACCAGGTACTCATGTTGTCAGTCCTCCATGTTTTTGAATTTTCTCAGCAAAAACTGATAGCGCAGCTGCGCTGCATTCCATTCGTAGATATAGCAGTCGATCAGCGACGGCTCTGTAGCCTGTTCAAAATGGTTCTGGGCTGTTTCCAGAGCCCAGAGAGTACGTTCAATATCGTCCCACAGTTCCCGCTTTGTAAAAACTAAGTTTTCTTTTACAGGTGCTGCGGCTGCAGCCTCGCGAACGGCTTTTAAAAATCCCGGCATAAATCTTCATCTCCCAACTGCCAACAGATTTACTCTGGCATCAATTAGTATATCTGGAAAAAAAAGAATTATGCATCATTACATAAACTCCTCCAATCTATATCCCAGCTCCATAAGAGAGCGGGTGGAGTCACGTAAGGTGAGATAGTAATAGTTGGCTGTCCCGTCCTGGCGTACACCCACCAGACCTGCATCTTTTAATATTTTTAAATGATGGGAGATAGCAGGCCGGGAAAGACTGGTGCGGCGGGTGATCTCATTTACATTCATGGCGCAGCCTTCAAAATCAATGGTTCCCCGTGTGCCTCCGTTCTTTAAAGCATCTTCGCTGAGAAGCTCTACGATCGAAAGGCGTACCTTATCCCCAAGGGCAATAAAAAGAGGCATGCAGCAATGAAATTGTTTCTGCAGATCCTTAGCCGTTGTCATAGCCGTCCCCTCCTTTGGTTTAAATTTTTAAACTAATATCATTTTACCATTACAGTACACTGGGGTCAATAGAAAAACGGATGAAAAAATAATCCAAAATGCTTCCAAAAAGCTCTTGACAGGAGGGGAGAAATACGGCATAATAAGGTCACATTCTTAAAAAAATCTATTTTTTATTTTTAATTCTGTAATTTTTATGTGCGGATTTCAGCACAGTATCCAGATGCAGTGTATTTTGATCAAGATGAGAAAACAGTTTTTTTGCATCTTTTATGGGGGAGGTGAAGATATCGGTCTATTTTTATTCAAATGATTTTTTGCGGATCCTGTTTTTAACGGGACTGGCAGTTGCTGGTGTAAGTGACTGGAAATATTACCGGATCCCTAATTGGGTTATCGTCTGGGAAATGGTATTGGGCTGTGTTTCCCTGTTTTTTCAGGCTGGCAGAGGGGGAATCGGAATCTGGAACGTACAGTGGCTATGGTTTCTGGTGGCAGTGGCAGCCTGTGTATTTCGGGCAGTTTTGCTGTTGATACCGGGCATCGTTCTTTCACATTTTGGACTGGTGGGTGCCGGGGACATGAAGCTTATGGCTGTTTTTGCAGTCTGGCTTGGTCTTGAAAAAACGGGAAAGGTCTTTATTGCAGGACTTCTTTTGGGAGCGGTTCTGTCTCTTTTAAAAATGCTGCAGGATGGAAGTGCCTGGGAGCGTTTTCTTTATTTATCTGCCTATATCAGGCAAGTGTTCAATGATAAAAAAGTTGAAAAGTATTATGTTTTATCCCGGGATGGAACCGGATGTGTGATACCTTTAGGAGCCTGTTTCTGTGCAGGTGCTATTCTTATTCTGGTTCTTTGATGTCTTATCAGAGTCTTTCCTGTACCTGTCTTTGCTTTCGGCTTTTCACAAGATCAGGTACAGGAAGATTCCTAGAGAACATTTTGGGAATGCAGGGGATTTTAAGGAGGATGGAAAATGGTAAAAGTAATGGCTGTATACGATGAAGATCCGTTGTATGCAGGGCGGCTGGCAGAATATGTGAACCAGAAGGAAACATTTCCTTTTCAGGCAATGGCATTTTCAGACCTGGAAAAATTAAAGGAATATGGACAGACTCATGACATTGAGATCCTTCTTGCAGGTGAAAATGTACGGGAAAAAGCAAAAGAAGTAAAAGCCGGATTGAAAATGATCCTCTGTGACGGGGAATTTGTGTCAAAAGGAGAAGCAAAAGAGGAAGCTTCCGTGTATAAATACCAGTCCGGTGATTGCATTTTACAGGAAGTAATGGCCTGTTACTGCATTGCACCGCCTCAACCAGGTCTGGCACTTATGGGAAAGAGCGGTTTGGTCATGGGAGTTTATTCACCGGTGGGACGCTGCGGGAAAACTTCTTTTGCATTGGCTCTGGCTCATATGCTGGGAAAGAGCCAGGCAGTTTTATTTATCAGCCTGGAGGAATATTCCGGTTTTTCAAAGCTGGTCTGCGGGGGATATGAGCAGGATCTTTCAGATGTATTTTATCTGTATCAGAGGGGAGATTTTAACTGGCTTAAATTAAAATCCATGATCTTATCCAGTGGAAATGTGGATCATATTCCGCCGGTCTCTTATGGAGAAGACTTAGACCAGATCCCACCGGAAGAAATAGCAGGATTGCTTCGAAAGATTGCAGCAGAAAGCGGTTATGAGAGGATCGTTGTGGATATGGGGCATATGGGAAAAGGAGCAGTGGAGCTGTTTGAGGCCTGTGATGTTATTTATATGCCTGTATTGGATGATATGGTTTCGATGGCAAAGCTGGAAGAATTTGAGGAATATTTAAAAGAAGCAGATGAGAGGGAGGATCGCAGCAAAATACAGAAGCTGCGTCTTCCTGTAAGCAGGATGACAGCTCACAGGGAAAATTATATAGACCAGCTGATCTGGGGTGAAATGGGGGATTTTGTGAGAAAACTTCTGGAAGGGGGATATGAAAGGTGAGTGATGGGCAGATGCATTTAGCCGGAAAACGGGAAGGAATCCGGGGAGAATTAAGGAGAAATGTGCTGGGACAGTTAAAAGACCAGATATACCTGGAAGATGAACAGCTTTATGACCAGATTGATGCAGCTATCCGCCAAAAGGGAAGAGAGGTTTATCTTCCGTTAAAGGAGAGGTTGTGGCTTAGAAACAGCCTTTATGACAGCTTCCGCCGTCTTGATATCCTTCAGGAACTGTTAGATGACAAAGAAGTAACGGAGATCATGATCAATGGAGCGGGAAAGATATTTATAGAAAAGAAAGGGAAAATGCTTTTATGGAACCGCAGATTTGAAAAAACAGAGCAATTAGAGGATATCATCCAGCAGATCGTGGGAAAGGTGAACCGTATTGTAAATGTGTCCAGTCCCATTGCAGATGCCAGGTTAGAGGATGGTTCCCGTGTACATATTGTTCTGCCGCCGGTGGCACTTGATGGTCCTGTAGTGACTATCCGCAAGTTTCCGGAGCCTGTTACCATAGAAAAACTGATCCGCTTTCAGGCGATCACAGAAGAAGCAGCAGCATTTTTAGAAAAGCTGGTGGAAGCACGGTACAACATTTTTGTAAGCGGCGGCACAAACTCGGGAAAAACCACATTTTTAAATGCATTGTCTTCTTTTATTCCAGAACAGGAGCGTGTGATCACCATTGAAGATTCTGCGGAACTGCAGATCCGTCATGTTCCTAATCTGGTGCGGATGGAGACACGCAATGCCAATACAGAGGGGGAAGGGGAGATAACCATCAGTCAGCTGATCAAGGCTTCTCTGCGAATGAATCCCAGCCGTATTATCGTAGGAGAGGTAAGAGGCGGGGAAGCCCTGGATATGCTTCAGGCTATTATATGTACTATATAACAATTATATATATAACGTATATAAGGATGGAAAATATAGATTAGAGGGAAGGCATAGGAACGATATGAACATTAAGTATAGGTTATTGTGTAAAAGGTTAATAGAGGAAAGGAAGAGAGTAGGTGTCATTCAATATTATAATGTACTGTTCATAATGGAGTTATTGTCAGATAAAGACATATGGTTTTTAGAACAGTGGGTGAACGGTATAAATAACATATATATGAAGGATATACATAACTGGTGTAGAATGCATTTTGTTAAATATCACACTGTATTTGTTTACAGGAAAGAGTATCCGGTAAAAGCAAATATTTGGAATGGATATTCATATATAAGGTGGCGGATGGAGCGGATGATGAATTTGGAATAAGATAAAATAGTGCTTGCATGAAAGGGAGTCTTAGAGTAGGGTATTCTTTTGAAAGTATGGATAGAACGAAGGCTGAAGGCTCTGCGCTATTCGTTTGGCAGAGCCTGAGTATTGTCCTGATCCGTAGAAAATAAATCTAACTGACCTTCTGGAGTGGAACTTTGACCGGATTCATCTTCAGTTGATTGTTCTCTTTTTTTGGGTGTTTTATGAGTGTATAATTTCTCAAAAGGAAGTGAATACTTGGATTTTTTATTGTATTCTAGTAAAAGAGCTTCTGCAAACCCTAATGAACCGGCACGACGTTCTCTGGCAGTACGACTGATTTCTCTGACAGAGACACGTCCTACTTTTTCTTTAAATGTGTCATCTTTCATTGTTTCTCCATAAGCATTATCCAGACGGGCAATAGCATTAAGCATATTGGAGCTAAAGGACATAGGCGCGCCTTCCCATGTGGCAACGCAAAGGCGTAAAACACGATCAAGAGTGTGAAAACCATATTTTTCATAGATATTAATTAAAGTGGATACAGCACATATACCTCCGGGGCGAGAGGAAGAAGTAATAGAGAGATCATATGATTCAACAAGGTCACGAATAATAAGTTCTCTATCATTACCAGCTTCAATATTAGCCATGAATATTTCATAAGGTAGTAACGATTTGACATATTTCATCTGATTTGCAAAAATATCTGCTTCTTGAGTGTAAACAAGATCATCATAAACCATGCACCAGACAGGAGTTTCTCTTGATCCAGAGACGAGAGCGACAATTTCTATAGTGTGTTGTCCGTTGAACACATAATTTATCCCATCACGTCTACTTACTTTTACAGGGTTTATCTGATAAAGGTCAAAATTAGCTGCAGCACGCTGAACGTGTTTGATAGAAAGATTACGTTGGTAATCTTGATTTGAACATAAATTTTTAATAGGTATTTGTTCAAAATGCACTTGGGGAACAAACTTTTGTAAATCTTCGGTATTTCCATCCATAATTATATTTCCTCCAATTTTTTCAAAATATTATTTGTGGTTGATATTAGGCACATAAGCTGATATTTAAGCTTATATTTTGCTGTATCAGATGCAATTTTAAAATCTGAAACTTTTAATACTCTTTCGATAGAACTGTTCCATGAGGGAATCGTCAACGTAAGACTTGCAATTTCCGCATCTGGATCAAATTGTGGCAGATTGCGTATAGATGGAATAGAAACGGAAGATTCTTTCTTTAATATCGGTTTGGCGTAATTATTCCACAGTAATTCCCTTTTCATATCATGATAACTGAGATGTTCTATCTTTTCGGCAAGAAGGTAGTTATTTAGACTTAAAAGCTGCTCTTTTGATAATCCTGAAAGTTCAATAATATTAGCTTGGGAAATCCAAAGCTGACCAGAACGAACTCGTTTGACAAGATCCGGAACTTTTTCATCAATTATATCTAGTGCACTACTGTAAGCAGAATATTTGTAAACGGTAGCCATTGCTACATTACATTCTTCGGATATTTTTTTTGCTGCGATGCTTGCACCGGAAATATGAGATTTATTCGTAGATGAAAGTTGTCTTGAAACTAAAATTTTTTCAGCATCATATTTTTTCCCAATCAGGTATTTTTTATTGATATTGGTTAAATCCTCTCGTTTAAGTTGGTCAGTACATATCCATGAAATTACATCTTCTTTACTGGAAAAATGGAGTCTTTTTATTCGGAAAGGAATACTGTGTTTACG
The DNA here is from genome assembly GCA_025758065.1 of Lachnospiraceae bacterium. Taxonomy (NCBI): domain Bacteria; kingdom Bacillati; phylum Bacillota; class Clostridia; order Lachnospirales; family Lachnospiraceae; species Lachnospiraceae bacterium. Next base: position 1,071,094 of record CP107199.1, on the reverse strand, counting down.
AAATAATTCATATGCTTCTATACCATTAATGACAATACCATTCCATGTGCAGATGGGGGTGTGATAGGAATGACATAATATCTGTTGCTCAAGTTGTTTATAATCTTTTTCACTGAGATATTGATACAAATTGGTGAATTCTAGTTTTGTTTTTAATGTATATATACTATAATTGCGCATACTCATCTCCCATTATTTCTGATTTGAATTCTGTTTGTGGCAGTTTTGTGATGATGTTATCCATGGAAAATAGAGCTATTTTCTTATCTGGGTAAATATTGCCTTCTAAACGAAAAATGTTAAATTTCTCCCAAGAAAGGTTAAGCTGGGAAAGTGAATATAGTAATTCTCGGCTGTACAATTCATAACTGTTACCATTGATGACAAAATAATCCTTAACTTTATGTGCCAATTTATCCTCTGCACAACTAGCCTTTATACCTATCATTTTTTGATCAGGATTAACAAGAAGTTGAATATATTCTGGGTTACCAATTTGACGGAGTGTATTGCGGTGGATTCGTATACGATTCTTTTTAAAGTCAATACATATTAGTGGATGGGAAGAGTGTTTGTTGTTCATAGGATTTTTCCTCACTTTCTGCTGTTGATGGTTCTTTTGCTTTTTCTATGGATTTATCAGTTGCCTTCTTCTTTTCTTGTATGTCAAATACTGCGTAGCCTTCAAATATATTGACTTGCATTGATTTCTGATGTTCTTCCACTGGAATACCGAATTGATTCTTCCATTCTTCAGGATAAGAAGGTGTCCTAGCAGTGGTTACAGTTCCATTGTCTTTTAGTGTACGAGGAAATATTTCAGGTGAAGTTAAATCGAAAATGAACAGTATTTCATTGCCAGAACGAATTAATTTGCCGAGAATCTTGTACCGATAATTAGGATTCCAATCCATGAGAGATATCACTTTAGCAAAGAAAATTCGACAGGTGATTTGTTTTGGCGAACGCTTTTTTCCAGAGGAACACCAACGAAAAGAGTCTTTTTCTTCTTCTCGACAGGGACGGACAGCCAGTTTTTTTTCAATGGGATTGACTAATATTTGCACATATTCGACATCGGGTAGCTTTTTTATGCAGGCGGTATTTACAGATACCTTGTAGTTATTAAACGTAAACGAAGGTTCGTAAATATGAGCGAAGAATTCGCCACGTACAACTTGATAACCGTCATAGCTGAAAGAATCATCGTCAATGACTTCCATTTGATTTGAGGGGCTGGGTGCGACTGTTATTGGCATAGGTGTGTTGATTTTCATCATATCAGAAGGTTCTGTAGTCATATTCCATTGATTTATAGGTTGCTCGCTCATTGGGTGTCTCCTTTAATTTCTGTAATAATATTCTTTATATTTTGTATAATGGTTTCTTTGGGAGTGGTTTGTAGCTCGGGTTCTTTATAAGGTTTACTTTCTGAAGCAGTTTGCCAGTTTTTGTCCACTGTAAATTCTGTTAATTCTGGCGCTTGAGACTGAGTATAGTAATTATTACCGAAGCTATTCATCCAGTCGGCAGGATAAGCTAACACACTCTTAGAATCAGATATTGTATCAGGCGTGTTGTTATTGGGGGCGGATACTTCGTTGGTACTTGTCGGGATTCGTATTTCTGTATCGTCCATGTTGAAAATAAGGACATTTTCATTGTCTTTTTGGTGGGCAACTCCTAATATTCTATATTTGCATTTTTTGTCCCACTTAAATATCTCGTATAATGTTGGCAAAAATGCAGCACCGGAAATTGGTTTTGGAATAAGTTGACCATCTTTGAGACGTGACCACTGCACTTTATTTTTTGTTTCAGAGGAACATGGTCGAATAGCAAGTAGTTTTGAGCTCGGGTGTATTAGCATTTCGACAAATTTTATGTTTGGAAATTTCCGTATAGCATCTTTGTTAAAAGAGATCTGTTTATATGAAAAAGAAACAGAAATCCGACCAACCGAGGAGAAAAATTGTCCTCTAGCAACTTCATAGTCTCTTAAATCGAAGGAACCGGCGGAAGCAGTAATTGTTTCAGGTGCATTCATATTTGCCGGTTTAAGGACGCTTTGAGATGCTTCAAAGTAGTCTCTGGATTTAAATCCAGACCATCTTGGATTAATGCTTATAAATCCACTTAGAGAGCCTTCTTGTATCACATGTAATTCTGGTAAAATCTCTTTATTTCCATATTTCGCATTTGTAATTAATTTTTGAACAGCTATGAAATCATCTCGGGAGATAATAGCTTCATGATGTCCGACTTTTCTGTATTGATTACGGTCTTGATTGTTTTTCCTTGATTTATGGTCAAGATAATTCGGAGTCCATGTTTTTCTCGCCAGAACATCCCCACAATGGCGTTCATTTTGAAGGATTTGTAGTATGGTACTGGATGACCAGACATCATTATTCTTTTTTGTTTTACAACCGAGTTCTGTCAAAGAGTCAGCAATTTGTTGAGTACTACTTCCATTAAGATACATATAAAAAATAAGCTGCACAATTTTAGCTTCATGTGGATTGATTACAAGATCTCCATTTTCGTCTTGGTCATATCCGAGCAGAGGAGGTGTAAGGAATATTCCCCGACGAAAACGCATTTCAATGGAAGAATTCATAATTTCACTTTTGGTATGACTTTCTTCCTGCGCAAGTGTTGACATGAATGACAGAATCATTTCGCTTTTGGGATCAAGAGTATTTAAATGCTCTGTTTCAAAAAATACACCGACGGGTGGACGGAGTGAAGAAAGCTCTCGTACATATCGGATACAGTCAACAACGTTTCTTGCAAATCGGGATACACTTTTTGTTATGATTAAATCAATTTTTCCGCCTTCACAATCTTCAATCATTTTTTTGAATGCATCTCTATGTTGAAGCGAAGTGCCGGAAATGCCTTCGTCGGCATATATTTCTACAAGCATCCAATTCGGATTTTTATTTACTACATCCTGATAATGATTTTTCTGTAATTCATATGAGGATGTTTGGCGTGGATCATCCGTAGATACCCTTGCATATACAGCTACTCGTAGTTTTTTTTCTGTTTTAAAAATATCCTCTGGTGGAAGTGCCGGAATTACTTCCAGTTCTTCTGGATCAATACCTTTGTATCTTTGCCGGATTCTGGCTTTCTGTTCATCAATATTACTGCTTCGTTCTTCACTTTCTTTCATCAATAGCGACATCCTTTATAGTTGATATAACTATCATAGAATTTTTGGATTGAAAAAGACATAAACCATCGGTTAAGTGATTAACGGATGGTTTATGTAGAAATAGATATTTGATTGTTATTGAATGATTTAATAATCATTCGGGTTATCAGCATCGTAATTGTGTTTTGAGGATAGATGCCAATCATTGATTCGTAAAATGTTTTTTATGGCTGAAAGAACCTCGAATATGTAACGTTTTTCAGTGCTGGTACAATCTGCCATTAATAAATCAATGTCAGTTTGATATTCCGTAGGATTGTATAACAAGTTCCCATAGAGTAATTCATCAATAGTAATTTCAAGTGCGTTGCTAATTTTGATTAAAGATTCTAAACTGGGTTTACGCTTGGCATTTTCAATATAGCTTATATAAACAGTAGAAAGATCAGCAATTTCAGCCAGCTCCTCGGCAGATAATCCTCGTTGTTTGCGGGTTTCTCTTATACGTTTGCCTATAAGTGCATAATTTATTTCCATGTCCTCACCTCCTTTCCATCACAACTTGACTTTCTTGTGTTGTAGATAGAAAAAATGGTGAGCTATACAACAGCAATTGGTTGTATAAAGAGAAGTATATCATATGTATATAGCAAAAAGAAGATTGTCGATTGATGGGAGAAAAAGGCGATAAGTTGTAATTGAACAACAGCGAAAAAAGGGTTATCATTTATGTATTAAAAATTATGTCTGGGAGGAAAATACATGGCAGATAAAGAGGAAATAAAAACACTGGAGGAATTAGAGGAAAAAGGAAGAGTACTGCGGGAGTACAAAGAAAAATTCCGGCAGATGTGCCAAGAGAATAAAATGATAAAGGGTTCGACAGTGCTGAAACTATATGATAAAATTGAAGAAATACAAAGAGAATATGAGCATTTAGATAATAAGCTGACATTAATGGAATACAACTTTATATAGTTCTATTTTTTTTGTTTTAATACTACTGTTTCCCTTAGTAAATACTTGTAAGATACATCTCTAATAATTTTGCGGATTTCTAGTTACAATTAAGGTAACTACTATCGGAAAGAGGTGTATTTACTTGCGTACAGAGGATTATATTGCGGACAATATTATAGCTTTATGTAAAAAACGTGATATGAGTAAATATCGGCTGTCACAATTGACTGGTATATCTCAATCTTCGATTGGAAAAATTATTGCTAAAGAAAGTTTACCAACTATGCCTACTGTAGAAAAGATATGTGATGCACTGGGAGTAACAATGGCACAATTCTTTGCCGGAATGGATGTTCCAGTAAGCTTATCAGAATCACAACAAGAGGTTCTGAATATTTGGAATAATCTTGATGAAAAAGAACAGAATGTAGTGATACAAATGCTCCGGGGACTTCAAAAATAAAGGAAACAGTTGTAACGAAAATGTTGACTGTTTCTTTTTTTATGGAGTTGAGAGATTATGGTGATTGAAAAGAAATATTATGATATTGCACAGCATGAATTGGAAGAAATGCAAAGAGAAATTAATGAAGAAAAAGCGCAAATGTCAGAAGAAGAGATACTAGAGGATAAAAAATGGCATGATGAACAATTGGAAACAATTATTAAAAAGGCAGAAGCTCATATGCGTCGTTTTAAGAAAGTTCCAGATCCTCAAAAAGTAGTGAAATTCACTTTTTTACAAAAAGATGCATTGGAAATTGCACGAAATATGCAGATGAATATAAAAACTGAGCGTAAAGAAGATGATTTATGGGGGACGATAGAAATGTCATTTAATAATATGTGGTTTTTAGATTCGGCTCCTAGTGAATGGAAAGATATTTGGAATAACTTGCTGAAAGAAGCTCAGAGAGTGTATATAGAAGCAAAAGATAACATGATCATGTATCAATATTATTATGATTTGGCGGTAGAAGTTCCTTGTGTGCAGACACAATACAAATAATGATATATGAATGCTGTTCTGTAATAATTTTATGATATACTGTGGATATGATATGTAAAAATAGTCGGAGAAAGATTTGTGAATGCACGATTATTTAGGAGGAAAAAAGCATGACAGATGCAGAACAAAGAGAGGCTGCCCGTCAATTTGTAAACCGATGGATGGGAAAAGGGAAAGAAGATGAAGATGGACGTTCTTATTGGATTGATTTATTGACGAATGTTTTGGGAATGGATAATGTGACAGAACGTTTGAACTTTGAAAAGAAAGTTGTAATTGATGGAAATACAAAACGTATTGATGTGTATATTCCTGAAACACGAGTAATTATTGAACAGAAGAGTCTTGGAAAAGCATTGGATCAGAAAATCAGGAATTCAGGAGATGTTGATCTTACTCCATTTGAACAGGCAGACAGATATAATGGAAAGCTGACTTTTGATGAAAGAGCTCGGTGGATTGTTACGTCAAATTTTGCTGAAATTTGGATTTATGATATGAACCAGAAACAGCCAGAACCGACAAAGATTGCTTTAGATGAATTACAAAGCAAATATCCATTGTTGGACTTCTTGGTGAAAAAGGAAGTAAAGACAATATCGCATGAAATGGAAGTATCAATAAAAGCAGGAGGTATTGTTGGGCTTATTTATGATGCGTTTTTAAAACAATATCGTATACCAGATATTAAGGAAAAGGATGAAACACTTGAGCAGAGAGAAAAAAGAGAGCATAAACTAAAGAGCCTGAATGCTTTATGTGTGCGAATTGTTTTTTGCTTGTATGCAGAAGATGCTGGTATTTTTGGAAAGAGAAATATGTTCCATGATTATTTGGAAACATATGAAGTAAAGGATTGCCGGAGAGCTATAATAGAATTATTTAAGATATTGGATACACCTGTATCAGAGCGAGACGAGTATTTAGAGGAAGAACTTGCTCAGTTCCCGTATGTAAATGGTGGGTTATTTGCTGATGAAACTATTGAGATACCACCTTTTACAGAGAAAATTAAAGAATTACTTCTTACAAAAGCGTCAGAAGATTTTGACTGGAGTGATATTTCTCCAACTATATTTGGAGCGGTATTTGAATCTACATTAAATCCTGAGACCAGACGTTCAGGAGGAATGCATTATACATCTATTGAAAATATTCATAAAGTTATTAGTCCTCTTTTTTTGGAAGATTTGCAGAAGGAATTTGATAGTATTAGAGCAATTCAAGTGAAGCGTACCAGAGATAAAAAATTGGAAGAATTCCAAAATAAATTGGCATCACTTACATTTTTTGATCCTGCGTGTGGTTCCGGAAATTTCCTTACAGAAACATACCTGTCGCTTCGTCGTTTGGAGAATGAGGTGATAAAGGAAAAAGTTGGCGGACAAATGACATTGGTAGAGGTAAATAATCCAATTAGAGTTTCTATTCAGCAATTTTATGGAATAGAGATTAACGATTTTGCAGTTACAGTTGTGAAAACGGCTTTATGGATTGCAGAATCTCAAATGTTGGAAGAAACGAAAAATATTGTGTATGGATTTAATGACGATTTTCTTCCTTTAAAGACATATGTAAATATTACAGAAGGAAATGCATTAAGAATTGATTGGAATGATGTAATTCCTGCAGAAAAATTATCGTTTATAATGGGAAATCCGCCATTTGTAGGAGCACGTTGGATGGCGTCGGAGCAGAAGGGAGATGTTGAGAAGATATTTGAAGGATGGAAGAGTATAGGAAATCTTGATTATGTTAGTTGCTGGTATAAAAAAGCGGCTGACTATATGGGAAATTATAATATCAGAGCAGCATTGGTATCAACTAATTCAATTACACAGGGAGAAAGTGTTTCGATTCTCTGGAAACCGCTTTTTGAATCAGGTGTACACATTGATTTTGCATACAGAACATTTATATGGGATAGTGAAGCGTCAATAAAAGCGCATGTTCATTGTGTAATTGTTGGCTTTAGCAGAGCTGTAAATAATAAGCAGAAAATAATTTATTCAGGTGAGAACGCAATTCCGGCGAATAATATTAATGGATATTTGCTTGATGCAGAAAATATATTCATTGAAAAAAGAATGAAACCATTGTGTAATGTTCCTGAAATAGCATTAGGTGGGCAAGCAATTGATGGTGGATTTTTAATATTGACGGAAGAGGAAAAGGAAGAGTTTTTGGAAAAAGAACCACAGGCTTCTCCGTTTTTTAGACATTATATGATGGGAAAAGATTTTATTGATCGAAAGCCGAGATATTGTATTTGGCTTGTTGGAGCTGATCCTGGATTATTAAAAAAATGTCCGATGATATTAGAACGAGTGAATAAAGTACGTGAATTTAGACTTAGTAGTACAAGAGCGAACACAAAAAAAGCGGCTGAGAATCCAACTTTATTTGCATCAATACTTGAACATAAAAATCAATATATTGCGATTCCCAAAGTTTCTTCTCAGAATCGTAGATATATTCCAATGGATTATTTAGATGGTGAAATTATTCCGGGAGACAAATTATTCACTATGCCCAATGCATCATTTTATGAATTTGGTGTATTGATGTCGAATGTTCACATGGCATGGATGCGAGCAGTGTGTGGAAGATTAAAAAGTGATTATAGTTATTCAAACACAATAGTGTATAACAATTTTCCGTGGCCTGTAGTAACGGAGAAGAATCGGGAACAAATTGAAAAATCGGCACAGGAAATTTTGAAAGCAAGAACATTATATCCTAGTAGTAATCTTGCGGCTTTATATGATCCTTTAACAATGCCAGCCGAGTTACGACGAGCACATACTGCAAATGATAAAGCTGTTATGGCTGCGTATGGCTTTAGTACAAAAATGACGGAAGCAGATTGTGTGGGAGAGTTGATGAAATTATACCAGAAAATGCAATGATAAAAGTTTATAGAGCTGTTTTTTGCTCAAAGTAAAATATTTGAAAACATAGAATATTCCAAATCCATAAAAGATGAATGAAAACCAATATGGGAATTTTACATGTGTTACAAAATTTGTAAAATTTTCATATTGGTTTTTTTGTAATCTGTAAAAATTATAAATTTGGATATCGAGTAAGGTTTCGGATTTTTGATTTTTATGTATTTTTCAATTTTGGATATGGCTCCGAAATTGGCAATTTTGCGGAAGTGTATCCACACTTCCTGTCCTTGCTATTTTATAATCACATGGTGATTTCACAGGGATATAGGGCTGTTTAGCCTATTTTTTCTCCCTGTGCTGTGACCGAAGAAATTCGAGGAACCAATTATATATTTATGCTGAATGTGAGGAACTAGGGAGCACAATCCTTAGCAAGATTCCAACATCCGGAAAATGCCATAATGCTAAAATAGCGATATGGTATTACCGGGGTGGATCTTGCTCTAATGTGTACAGTAATCTCGGCATAAATAGAAAGAATGGGTTTGGGGAATCCCCAGCAAGATATAAACCTGATGAAAGAATATTTGTCGGAAAGACAATATTGTTAAACACAGGTGGATCTTGCTCTGTATGTGTACCCCTCTATATAACGAAACGCTCAGAGGCTGTTTTACAGTGGGGGAAAAGAAAAAATATCAAAAAAATGATGATTAATGGTGAGCTTGTGATAGAATGAAAAAAAGAGAAAAGCATAAAGGATGTAGTTGTGGAGAAAATTTGTTATGATTAGAAAGTTGCTGAACGGAGATATCGATAGAGTTGCTGACATATGGTTAAAGACAAATCTGAAAGCACATTATTTTATTTCCAATCAATACTGGAAAAGTAATTATGAATTAGTAAAAGAAATGATGTCACAATACGAAGTTTATGTGTTTGAAGCAGATAAAATGATACAAGGATTTGTAGGACTAAATGATAAATATATAGAAGGTATTTTTGTCTCCGATGAAATGCAGTCATGTGGCATAGGTAAGCTTTTATTGGATTATATTAAGGATAAAAAAGTCAGCTTACGATTAAATGTATACCAGAAGAATGCCAGAGCAATTTCTTTTTATCAAAGAGAAGGGTTCATTATTCAATGTGAAGATTTGGATGAAGATACTGGTGAAAAAGAGTACACTATGCTATGGAAACGAAAATAAAAATCGGAAGTTGTAGTAAAGGAGGTTTACAATGGGGTTTTGGATTTTTATGTTGATTATGGATTTGCTTCTTCCATTTACGATGATTGGTTTTGGAAGATATTTTATGAAAAAGGCTCCAAAGGAAATAAATTCAGTATTTGGATATCGGACTTCGATGTCTATGAAGAACAAAGACACATGGGAATTTGCTCATAAATATTGTGGTAAAGTCTGGTATGTCTGTGGAATGGTTATGTTGCCGATAACAGTAATATTCATGCTTTTAGTGATTGGAAAAAATGAAGATTGTGTTGGGAGTATAGGAGGAATTATCTGTGGTGTTCAACTTATTCCTTTAATTGGGTCTATTCTCCCAACAGAAATAGCATTAAAAAAGAATTTTGATAAGAATGGAACAAGACGATAAATGCCAATTTTTGAAACTGAGAAATCGGGATTGACCGAGTTCTTTGAGTGAGATACACTTCTTGGACGAAGGGAAGGAAGAAGAAAAAAGTACTTTAGAGGTATTATGGAATGAGTAATAAATTGGTTGAGCACAAAGAATCAAAAGAAATATTAACTGGAAATCAAAAGAAAATTTTGTTTTGGATTTGTTTCATTATTTTAAGTATAGCTTTCATTACAGTCTGGATAAATATACTTTTGACATCTAAAGCATTTAATACACAAATGGAAGAGATGGTACTGGGAGAAGATGATGGTGTATAAATAAAGTTGACAGCCTATTCTCAAGGATTTCATAGTATAATCAAGAGAATAAGGAGGTGCCCAACTATGGCACGAAGTCAACGTAAGTACGATCATGAATACAAAGTGCAGGCAGTTAAGCTTGCAAAAGAAATCGGTGGTGCGAAAGCCGCTAAAGAATTAGGAATTCCTGAAGGGACTATCCATACCTGGCTTAAAGCCGTAAGAACCGGACAACTGGATATTGGAGAAGGTGCCCATACTCCAGAATCTGCCATGAGCCTTGCGGAGGAATTAACCATGCTTCGAAAACGCGTGAAAGATCAGGATAAAGAAATTCGTCGTCTGAAAGAAGAAAACGAGTTTCTGGAAGAAGCCAGCGCTTTTTTCGCAGCGAGCCGTCGGAAGTCTCTAAGACCGAAAGAATGAAATTCATTGCGATTAAGACTGACGATGGCACCATCAAGGGAAAACTGGCTTTTTACTGTCGTATGTTACATGTGAGCCGCCAGGGATTTTATAAATATCTGTCCGTAAAAGACCGTCCGTGGAAATACCAGACGCTTGCAGATACCATGCTTGAAATCCATGCTGAGGATGTCTGCAACGACACCTATGGACGTGTACGTATGTTCCAGGCATTAACTCTTAAACGACCTGATGGCATTCCTATCCCCAGTGAGCGTACCGTTTATAGAGTCATGGAAAAAATCGGTCTCAGTCATCGTCCTAAGCGTAATCCGAAAGGAATTACGAAAGCAGACCGTGAGGCTCGTAAATCGGATGATCTTCTTAAGAGAAATTTCACATCAGAAAAGCCTCTTGAAAAATGCGTGACAGATATCACCGAAATCAAAGCAAAAGATGGAAAACTCTATGTTTCGGCAATCTTCGATTGTTTTGATTCAGCAGTACTGGGGCTGGCAATGGAAACCACGATGAAGGCAACGCTTTGCCAGCATACGGTAGAAAACGCTTTTATCGCATATCCTGAAATTCAAGGAGCAGTGCTTCACTCCGATCGAGGTAGCCAATATACCAGTGAGCTTTACCGCAGCACCCTGAGAAAATATGAAATCATCCAAAGTATGAACAGTGCCGGTGGTCGATGCCATGACAATGCCCGTTGTGAAAGCATGTGGGCGCGTCTAAAGACAGAATTATTGTATGACCGATACAACAGTGAAAACCTGACTGTGTCCGAACTGAAGTCTCTAATCTGGAGATACTTTATCAGTTATTGGAACAATCGGAGGATTTGCACCACCAATGGTGGTCTTCCTCCCATGCTCAAGCGACAGAGATACTATGATTCTCTGCGTATAGCAGCATAGTCCATGATGTCCTTGAGAAAAATGTGTCAACCAATCTTGACAACATCAAGATTACTATATGGAGGATATTGTGATTACAGGTAAAAGGGCTGAAGATGCCTCGGCTGATACGATATCTCAGAATTATTTCTTCTACTACAACAATGGAAAAGTGAATGATTATCACAAGCGAATGCAAGTACCGGGATTTGTATATTCGGAATATAATGTAGGAGATTCCATAGCTGCATATACCACAGACCATGTTAGTTATTCTTATTACAAGTATGGGATTCTTCCGGATACAGAGTATACAAACAATGAATTAATGAAAGTGGCTGGCGTATTGCTTGGAATAGGAATATTTTTATTGGCTTTGTTTGGGGTATTAAGTAAGAAAATGAATTACAAGAAGTAACCAACTTCCCGTTTATTGGGAAGGCGCAGAGAACGAAAAATCGGTATTTAAAGAGGTGTTGAGTATGAAAAGGTGGTTATCTATTTTAGCAGTATTGGGCTGTATAGTAGCGTTGTCTGGATGTAAAAATGAAAATGGAGCAGAACAAGCATATTTTAATGCAAAAGTTTTGGAAGTAAATAAAGAATATGTTGATGTTAGGTGTATAGAAGCATTTAATAGTGGGATTTCTGTTGATGAGGAATTTTCTGTTACAAAAGATGTAGTATCAGCAGGAGGAGCACCAGAATTGAATGTAGATGATAATATCCGTGTTGTATTTAATGGTGATGTAATGGAAAGTGATCCATTGCAGATAGGAACGGTTTATGCAATCTATCTTTTAGATGAAAATGGAGAAGTGATTCCAAACAACTAACAACTTCCAGTTTTTGAAACTGAGAAATCGAAATTTGATGAATTAAACTAGATGGCAATTGATGGAGTAACAAGTTGTATGAGAATTCGAGAAGTTAACAAAAATAAAAAGCAGTTTATATCATTATTGTTATTAGCTGATGAACAGGAGAGCATGGTTGATCGCTATCTTGAAAAAGGAACTATGTATGTGCTTGAAGACAATGATGTAAAAGCTGAATGTGTTGTCACCGATGAAGGTAATGGAATACTTGAAATCAAGAATATCGCAGTCAATCCGGAACATCAGGGAAAGGGCTATGGCAAAGCATTAATTGATTTTCTTGCCAATAAATATGCGGATGAATATTCTGTTTTGCAAGTTGGAACAGGTGACAGTCCATTGACGATACCATTTTATGAAAAATGTGGATTTGTTCGTTCTCACAAGATTCCCAATTTCTTTACCGATAATTATGACCACCCAATTTATGAGGACGGTGTGCAGCTAATAGATATGGTATATTTGCAAAGACATATATAATTTCAAGTTTGTCGGTGCAAATATAATGAATAGAAGTGCCCATTACATTTTTTGGTGATGGGTATTTTTGTGGAAGCCACTTTTATTTATTTTTGAATAAAAGAATTTTTAATCCGCAGCCGATAGAAGCAGATGGCTATAAAAAGCTTTTGGTAACTATGAGTGAAAAAACAGAAAGCTGCGAAAATTTATTATGAGCTAATAGGAAAATTTGATATTTTGTGATATTGAGGGTATGGGGAATCGTAATCTCCATTAAGTACGTCAGAGAATCATAATCCAGAAATGGAATTTTGAGTTACTCTAGGCGATACTTGCTTTAGAAAATGATTAGCCATAATGAGTTGGAACGTGGGAGGAGGAAGTGTAAAAAAAAGAGAGAGCCGTAAGTAACTCTCTCTGTGATAAAATCAAAAAGTTATAGTATCAGTGGTTCGGTAAGATTACAAAAATCCTTAACAGGAATATTTTCTTTAAGTGGTAAAGCTGTCTCTAAAAAGGTTTCGTCTGCAAATCTTTCGAGTTCAGAATCAAAATGTATAATTGAAGCATTTGTATTTAATTGATATGGCGGAATTGTAACAAAATAATCATAATCTTCGTAAGAAGGAGTGGCGCAAGAAACTTTGATTTTTCCGTCCAATTTCAATTTTGCAAATTCGCCATAAATGGCAGTTAAGGCTTTTTTCCTTTCTTCATCAGAAGTAATTCTATCTACATATCTAATATACCAATAATCTATATTTCCCTCTTTTAATTCAATTAAATAATCGTATGATTTGGGCGTTCCAGATTTTATTGTCCATTCAACTTTATGCAGACTTGTCATCATGGAAAGTCCACGCATTAAGGTAGAAAAAAACTTTTCATGCACCTGAACAGTAGAGAAATCCAGAGAAAATCCATTGTCTGCAATTATCTTTTTTCGTTCCCGTATTTTCTTAGAAGAATATCCCGTTGCATCATATAATTCTTGGATAAGTTCTGGATCATCAATGGCTTTTGCAATTTTATCAATAGTGCTTTTATATGGTCTTCCAGATCGGGCACCGTTGAGCATTCGTGAAATGGTTGCATTATTTAAGCCTGTTTGTTCAGATAATTCTTTTTGTGTTTTTTTCTGTAAAATGATTTGAAGTATATTGATGAATCTTTCCTGATCGTAAACGCTGTCAGGATTTATTAGTGTGCCTGAATTTGATATAAATTCGTTCATGCAAATCTCCTCTTGACTTCTTTGACTTTATATAAATTGACTTCTTGTATTTTATCTTATCAATTATATCCCTAAAAATCAATTTAAAACATAAAGAAATCAAAAAATGCTTTATTGATATTCTTGCAAAAGTCAAAGAAATCAAAAACGTAATTGACATTTTGACTTCTTTGTGTATAATGTAGAATTAAGAAGTCAAAGAAGTCAAATAAATCAAAACGAAAGGAAGGAGGGCTGTGGATTGAAATATAGGGTTGTTTCGATTTTGAAAGATAATAGACCACGTTTTTTGATTATTTCTGATATTGAAGAAATTGAAATTCTTCCATCAAAGTATTTGAAGCATCTGGATCAGATTAATGCTTCTCCGAATACTGTAAAATCCGCAGCCTTCGCACTTTCATATTATTACAATTATCTGCAGGAGCAAACGATAGGATTGGATGAGATTACATTGCTATCCTATTCAGAGCAGAATAAACATTTTATTGATTTCTTGTATTGGGTTAAGAGTGGAAAGCATACTGAGCATAATACACAAACGAGCAATAAGACCTGCAATATGTATCTTGGTGCAGTTTTCAGATACTACCAGTTTTTGGCACTGGAAGATGTTTTGCCAATGCTTAAAGTCTTACGAGTAAAAAAAGTATCGTATTTTGACAGTATGGGAGTAAATCATCAAAATGCAGTGAATTCGTTTAAAGGTTTCTTCAAAGAAGAAGAAGAACCTAATCTGGAAGAAATAACATCCGAAGAAATACAGGAGCTGATAAATGCCTGTACGAATGATAGAGATCGATTGCTGATAGCAATGATGGCAGAAACCGGTCTTAGATTAGGGGAAATTCTGGGAATCCATTATACCGAAGATATTGATTTTGAAAGAAGGACGGTTCGGGTAAGGTATCGTGAATCCAATACCAACTTGGCAAGAGCAAAAAATGCAGAATATAGAATGGCTTTGTTAAGTAATACAACTTTTGAGTTCTTGGTTAAGTACATTTCTGATAATCGAAAAAGTCTGATGAACTCGGAGTATCTATTTACAAAATTGACTGGAAAAAACAAAGGAGAGCCATTAGATGCGGATTCTGTGTATAGCATGTTGAAAAGACTATCCAAAAAAACGGATATCAATTCCCATCCGCATCAGCTCCGACACTATTTTGCGGAGGAAAGAAGAAAAGAAGGATGGGATTTGAATGACATTCGTTTTGCCCTGGGGCATAAGAAAGTTGAAACTACCATTAAATACTTGGGTGAAAATAATGAACGATTGATAGAAGCAACAGATCAATACTACTCAAATAATGAAGATTTATACCAAATTGCAGATTTTCTGTAAAAGGAAGGAGGGATTACCTTGGCAGTATTAAAAATTGTTCCGAAGTTATATCAGGAAAAAATATCTGAGAAATTAAAGGAAGAAATATCTTTAGTTACGAATGGAGAAGCAAAATACTATAACCGGTTATATAAATTTTTTCAGTATACAGATATACAGTGTACTGCAGATATTAACTATGAAACGAGAAAAATGTATATGGAGTCTCTTGAAAAAGAGGATATTTCAGAAAAATATAAAGTGGAATTAATGAGCTTATTTGATCGTTTAAAAATAGAAAATATGCCGGATGTCTATTCACAAGGAAATCCTTTCTCTGTAGAACAGGAGTTTTTTAAGCAAGACAAATTGTTTTTGCTGTATGTCCCCAATAAGAAGAAAGCACAATCTTTCCGTCAGGTGGTCGATAAGAATGATTTGTTATGGGACTTAACGAGGATACATTCATCACAGTTGGTGCGACAGACAAAAATATTGCTGTGTGAAATTCTGAATATGGATAAGGTACAAAGACATCGAAGATATTTTTTAGAACCATTAAAAGCACTTGTACGGTTTTGCGATAAGTACGGAATAGATGATATTGAAGAAATGGAACAGGCAGATGAAAACAGATTTTATCTGTATTTAAACAAGGAGTCAGAAATTATAAAAAAACAGGCTTCTAAGATTGTTGAGTTTGCGAGAAGAACGTTATTTCTAACAGATTCAGAGATAAATTGGCAAGCATGTATCTGGTATATGGATAGGTTTCAGTTTGATAAATCAAGAATCAATGCCAGTTCACCTGTTAAAAGTCTTTCATTTATTAATATTTACGAAAAAGAAAATCGTTGGTATTTACAATTATACGCAAAATATTTAGTTGGGATATCTGATCTGTCTTTATCAAATATCCGAAATACAATAAGTTTTATTTCACAATTTTTAAAATATCTGGATGGACAGAGTAAGAAAGTAACTGAACTGGAGATACAAGATATAGCGGATTATGTATCTATTTTGGATGTGTCCGATATTAAATATTCCACGTTTAACCGATATATAACTCATATACATACATTTCTACAGTTTTTGAAAATGAAAAATATTGAAGTGTTGAAGTTTTATCCGGAACGATTTTTAAAAAAAGGTTTTCCAGAACACAACGAAAGAAGTGTTCCAGAAAAAACAATTGCTCATCTGATTAAGGAGTTGCCGGCATTCCCAGAGCATTTACAGTTGATGTATTTGATTTTGTTTTGCACAGGAATTAGGAAAAGCGAGGTTTGTACAATAAAATCGGGAGCCTTTTATTCACAAGGCAATGAGAATTGGATGCGCATATATCAAAGCAAAATGCGGAGGGAAAAAGTCATTCCTGTTCCGAGTTTATTGGTTGGACTGGTGAACGATTATGAAAAAAAGTACGGAATAAAAAATGGGGAGTATTTATTCAAAAATAAAAAAGGTGGTGCATTTAATGGACAGACATTTTCAAATCAGATGATTCGGGAGTGTAAGGCTCGTGGGATTGCCTGTGGAGATTATATCTTTAGAGCACACGATTACAGACATAACCTTGCAACTTCAATGTACGGAAATGGAGTTTCTATACAAGGGGTACGAGATTATCTGGGACATTCAAGTGAGAATATGACAAAACAGTACATTGATTTCATGCCGGAACGTATTGTATCGGCTGAAGATAAATATTTTTCAAGAAATCAGTCATTTAAATTGAAAGGAGTAGAAGATGATGAAAGGTAATATTAATTTGATTTCTTATGACTGTTATCAACAAGCTACAGAAAAACAGTTGGCTGGGCTGAAATGGAAGGAAAACAGGGTGTACTACATATCAGAGATTCGTAATGAAAAGATACAGGATGAGATTTATGGGTATATCGATGATAGATGTAGACGTTTATCATTATCAACAGCCGTAAATGATATTTACAGATTTGATCTGTTGAAAGAATTTCTGAATGAGAAGTGTACAAGCTGTAGCAGCATTACTGATAAAAAATGGGAAGAACTGGAGAGAAGCTATAAAGCATTTTTATATAAAAAAGGATTGGCGCTGTACGTTAGAAGAAATAGACCGGATAGGCGGAATGTTGAGCAACAAAATAGCGCTCAGGTTTCTTTTCTGAAAATGTATTATGAGTATGTTGTGAAGTGTAAAACAGCAGATATTCCAGAAAATGAAAAAGATGTATGGGATATGAGAAAGCTGGATATTGTGCCAAGGAGTAATCCGATTCGTGGAAGATATAGATTAGATTTTCGTGAGATTAGGCAGAGAGAATTTAAAGAGATAATAAAGAGAATATTGTATAGCCACTGCCAGACAAAAGCAATGGGTAGTATAAAAGGCGAATTGTGTGGATTCCGTCGGTTTGCTAGATTTATGTATGATCGGTTTCCAGAAGTAAAGCATTTTACAGAAATTAGCAGGGATATGATAGAAGATTATCTGGTTTATATAAAAACGGATACCGGTCTTACATCAGTCAGTTACACAACAGAACTGTCGGTTTTGGATAATCTGCTGGATGAAATTGGGCGGGAACTGGAAATAGAAAATTTATGCAATCTTTTTCTGTCCAGTGATTGCAGAGCATATGACAACGCTTTGCCAGAAGCGTATTCAGATGCAGAAATCAGGAGATTTAATAGTGCATTAACAAAATTAAAGCCCCAGTTAGGAAGATGTCTAATAATACATCAGATGCTCGGTACAAGAATAGAGGATACGTTGACTTTGCGAAGGGATTGCTTATCTGAGAAATCTGGGCATTATTTTATAACTATTCTCCAGCATAAAACAAGGAAATACAAAAGACCAGTCAGCGATCAGCTGGCAGAAGTGATTAGAAAAGCAATAGAAGTTTCAGAAAAGGACCATCCAGATTCAGAATATATTTTTCTGCAAGATAATGGGAAATTATATACAGATTCAATGCTGAAATATCATGTAAATATCATGATTTATGAAAATGATATCAGGGATGATAATGGAAATTATTTTGAGTTTCGTACACATCGTTTTAGACACACTTTTGGAGTAAAACTTACAGAAATGAAATTAGATGATGATAGCATTGCAAGGCTGTTGGGGCATAAGGATACACGAACCATACCACATTATCGGCGGTTAAGAAACGAAGCATTAGCGGAGGATACAAAGGCTGTACGAGATGAAATGAATGAATTATTAGCACAATACAGGAGGGAAAAGGAAAATGCAGAAACACGATAAAATGGTAGCACTGGCAAAAGAAAAAAGTGCGGAAATGACGGAAACAGCAATAACAGCTATTGAAACAATGTATAGAAAAAATATAAAAATTTCAGTTGCTGAACTTACAAAATTAACAGGACTTTCCAGAGGTTTTTTCTATAATAATCCGAATGTGAAACAGGTCATGATGGAATTGAAGGAAAAACAACAGGGAATGATATTGCGAAATCCTAAAAGCGATGCTATTGCAAAAGCACAGGAAGCACGGATTAAGAGTTTAGAACAGAAATTATCCGATAGTGTTCCGAAAAACGAATATGAGAATCTACAGAAAAAATATGAAGAATTACAAGTGAAATATAGTCAAATGAAAAAGGGAACACTGTTGAAGATGTACGACCAATTATAGGAAGAAAAGGAGAATATTTTATGCAGAACGAAATTTATGATGAGAAAAATGGACTTACTTATATGTTATGTGGTGATTATTATTTGCCAGAATTGGCACTTACAGATATCGAACCAACTTATGGGAAATATGGGATGCTTCGTAAAAGCTATTTACAGGAACATAGAAAGGCAAAATATCAAATATTGTTGTTACAAGGAAAACTTGTCGAGCATTTGAATCAGATTGATGCAGAAGCAAGGGATAGAGAAGAACAATTAGTAAAACAGATGATGGAGAAAGAAGGAATTACAGAGAAATTAAAAAGGCAGGACAACATGGAATGGACAAGGAGGATGAATACCCTTTGTCATGATGCAGAAGAGATGATTTTGACGGAAATGATATACACGAAAGGATAATGAACTGTATTGGATAGCAAGAATTTTGCAGCCCGGATAGCAAAAAAGTGGAAGTCCGGATGGCAAGATTCTTGCTGTCCGGAAAGATAAAAAAGGGAGGGATTAAAAATGTTGGTTAAGTGCATAATAAAAGTGTTTTTATATTTAATTCTTGCAGTAATGACATTGATTCACTGGTTATTAAAAATTCCGATGATATTGGGAAATATTTTGCTTTACTTTTTATCAATTATATTTATTCTGACAGGTGTTTTGAGTTATGGATTTGCATTGGAATCTGTAAGAGAATGTGGTCGAATGATAATAATTGGGATGGCATTTGGTGCAATACCAGACTTTGTCCCAGTTTTGGGAAAAAGTTTAGAGACATTGGTTGCAAAACTGTTGAGTATGACAAATGAATGAGAAAGTCGATATGAAAGAGGGCTGTGAAAGGTTCTCTTTTCTTTTTGCAACTGTGAAATGGCAAGATAATAACGTTATATACATTGTGTATTAAGTACAGATATTGTATTTCTGCATGATGGGAACATAGGGAGTCCATATAAAGAGCCTGAATACAGGACATCCGGGTTCCTTGTCTACAGGCCATGGGAACAGTCCGCAGGACATGCTTTCAAGGTTAGAGACTATGGTACTTATGGGAGCAGACCTGCCATTGGATGCCATCCGCAGCCAGATCGCATCGGCACTGGATATTATGGTCCATCTGGGGAGGTTAAAGGACGGGAGCAGAAAAGTGCTGTCTATTGTGGAGATAGGGGGATATGAAAATGGAAAGGTGGGACAGGAAGTTCTTTTTTTCTATGACAGAAAAGAAAAAAGGCTTAAAAAATGCGGGGAACTTAAAGCAAGGGATAAACTGGCAGACGTATGCGGATAAGAAATATCTGCCGGGAATTAAAAAACAAAATGGGACAAACAGGGCCAGACCGCCTGATTACAGGAAATACCGGCTTTCCTCTAAAGAATGGCTGCGGTTTACAATATTTGGTGTTATAGCAGATAGTCTTTGCGCCTATACCTTTTACCGAAGTATAGCAGCATTTTTTCTGTTCCTTCCTGCAGCGTTTTATTATCCTTTTTATAAAAAGAAGGATCTGCAAAAAGAGAAGATCCGCCAGCTGACTCTTCAGTTTAAAGAAGGGATACTGGTATTATCCTCATTTTTAAGTGCCGGATATTCCCTGGAAAATAGCTTTTTCATGAGTGTAAAGGAACTGGAAGTGCTGTACGGTCCAAAGGGGATGATAACAGAAGAATTTGCAGATATTGCAGCAGGGATCCGGATGAACCGGCCGGTGGAACTCCTTTTGGCAGATATGGGAAGGCGCAGCGGGATACAGGATATAGACCAGTTTGCCCAGGTTTTTGCAGCTGCAAAAAGAAGCGGCGGGGAACTGACAGATATTATCAGTCAGACAGCTGGTATTATCCGGGATAAAATACAGGTCCAGGAAGAGATACATACTATGACAGCAGCCAGAGTATTTGAGCAGAAGATCATGAATGGCATTCCCTTTGGCATCATCCTCTATATAGACCTTACATCTCCGGGCTTTTTCCAGACCATGTATCATACATGGCTTGGCCGGATCTGTATGACGGTCTGCCTGGGGGTGTATGTGGGTGCTGTGTATCTTGCAAAAAGGATCCTGGATATTCCCATATAGAAAGATTCTGAAGGTATATAAAATGGGACAGAGGGAAAATGTGGAAAAAGATAAAAGTTTGGAGAAAACAACTGCTCTGTGTTGGCACCGGCATGTTTCTTGGTGCTGCTGCCTGGATCCTTCAGGAAAGGGATCCTGTGATAAAGGAAGGAAATGTACTTGAACGTCCGGCAGCAGATGAAAGCTATCAGGAACAGGAGCTGTATGTAAGGGGACTGGTGGAAAAAGGCGGGGATATTCCTTTTGACCTGCGGATCTATCCAAAACATTATACAAAAGAAGAAGCTTATAACTTATATAAAGAAATACTGGATCAGATCCCTGAAATGATACGTGGAGAGAATATTTCTATTAACGAGGTACAGCATGATCTGGAGCTTATGACCCAGTGGCCCAGGTACGGTATTTCCTTAAGCTGGCAGTCATCAGAGCCGGAAATATTAGAAAATGACGGGACACTGCATACAGAAAAACTGGAAAAAAATGGTTATTCGCAGCAGATCTGCCTGACAGTAAGGATGAGTGATGGAAGCTGGCCAGAGGAATATGACCTATTTGTGACTGTAACCCCACCATTGTATACAGAGAAGGAGCAATTGATCAAAGACTTTGCTGACCGGCTTCTTCAGGAAGAAGAGTTACAGCAGGAGCAGCAGGTATTTACACTTCCTTCTGAATATGAAGGGAGAAGCATTTCTTATCATGTGCCCAGGCGGCCTGTTTTTATACAGATGAGTTTTTTAGGTGCTGCGGCAGCAGTTTTACTTTGCCTAAAAGAAAAGAATGAAATTAAAAAGACAGAGGAAGACAGGAAAAACCAGCTTTTAATGGATCATTCAGAAATGCTTTCAAGGCTGATCATCTTTTTAGGAGCAGGAATGAGCATACGTACTGCCTGGGATAAGATCGCAGAGGATTATAAAAGGGCAGTAAATGAAGGGCGCAGTGAAATGCATTATGTATATGAAGAAATGTATATTACAGGCAGTCAGCTAAAAAGCGGGATCTCAGAGGCAAAAGCCTTTGCAGAGTTTGGCACCAGATGCGGTCTGCAGCAGTACATGAAGCTTTCTGGGCTTTTAGAACAGAACCGGAAAAATGGTTCGAAAAATTTACGGGAAACATTAAGGCTGGAAATGGCAGAGGCATTTGAACAGCGCAAGCATCAGGCCCGGCGTATGGGCGAAAAAGCAGGGACAAAACTGCTGGTACCATTGTTTTTGCTTCTGGGAGTGGTCATGGTAATGATCATGCTCCCGGCATGGACTGCATTTGGATGATACTCTCCCGGAATATTGCTGTGCTTGATCCAGCCACAAAGGCAAGTGTACTGTATCATTCACTTTCAGCAAAATGACGCAGAATGAATTTTCAATCTGCAAGGCGGAGGAATGAGGCGATGCGGTGGCATCGTCGATTGACGACAACACAGCAGATGGAAATTCAGGCAAGTCATTATGCGAAATGTGAATGATACAGTACACTAGTGCATGGAAGACTGTGAGAGGACATGGAAGATAAAATGGAGGATATAGGAATGAGAAAAGAAAATAATAGCTGTATTTTAAAGGAATTTGCGGCAGATGAGATGGGTGTGGGGGTTATAGAATTAGTATTGATCCTGGTTGTTTTGATAGGATTGACAATTGTGTTCAAAAAACAGATCAATACTTTGCTTGAAAATATCTTTAAGCAGATCAATACAAAAACTAAGGAAGTTTATTAATACAGAAATGTTTTCACATGGAAATCATTTACATAAGGACAAAAAAGGAGAAGTGACGGTATTCCTTGCAATGATCCTGGTAATGTTGATGACACTCCTTCTGGTCATGGCAGAATCAGCCCGGACAGCGGGAGAACGGCTGTATCTGCGCATGGCGGTGGATTCTTCCATGGACTCCCTTATGGCCCAGTACCACAGAAAATTGTGGCAGAAGTACCGGATCCTGGGGCTGGAAGCGGACAGCAAAGAGCTTTTGGAGGAAGAATTAAAAGCTTTTTTAGATCCATATATGCAGGCAGAAAACTGGTATCCTCTGAAAACAGAAGAGGCAGTTGTAAAAGATATGGCAGCTCTTACAGAAGGGAAGGGAAGCTGTATGGAGCGGGAGATACTGGAATATATGAAATATGGCCTGGTGGGCGTATTATGGGATGCCATGACGGAAGGAGAAGCAAAAGAAGCTTTAGAAGGGATAAAAAATGCATCTGGTGTCAATCACGTATCCGGTCTTTATGAAGAACATTGCAAAGAAGCAGTTGCCTTAGAAAAAGCCCTTGAAAAGCTGAATGGAAAGCTGGAGCAGCAGAAAATGGACTGGGAGGCGGGAATCAGCTGCCTGAAATCTCTGGATGGAAGGGGCATGGTAAAAAAATGCCGGTCTGTGATCAAAAGCCTGCAGGCAGTACCTGCTCTGGTGGAAGCTTACGAAAAGCAGGCTGACCGTCTGGAACGGGCATTAAGTGAAAGCAGGGAAAACTTTGAGACAGAAGAAGATCTTGAAGGTAATTCCAGGCAGCTGTTAAACGAACAGATCCGGTCTTATGAAACCTATATTTCCCAGGATGGAGAGCGAAGAGGGCAGATCCGAAGTCTTACAGAAAGAAGCCGGGAAAATATTTCCTTTATGGAAGGTCTTATAAAAGAAGCTGAAGATGTGATCCGCTATATTGATGACTGGGAGCCTTCTGATGAAGAGGATGAACTGGACGAAGAAGAACTGTGGGAGCCGGTGATCCGTCATATGACGGGATATCCGGTACTGGCTTTAGATGTCTCTTTTGGAGTAAAGGACAAAGAAAAAGAAGGCTGGCTGGAGCGGATCAGATCCCTGACCGGAAAGGGTATTTTAAAGCTGGTGTTGCCAGAAGACAGTAAGATTTCTGGCGGAAAGCCAGATCTGTCCCAGGCACCTTCTACGCTTTCAGGACGGGGAACAGAGCATTTTACCGGTGTCTCAGGTCTTGTGGACCGTTTGATGGTGGCTGAATACGGAGTCCGCTATTTTCCTCATTTTCAAAAGAAAATGGAGAATGGGGCTATTTATGAGATGGAATACGTCTTATATGGAAAAAAGACAGATAAGGAAAATCTGGAAGCATCGGTTTTAAGGCTGGTTACTGTAAGACAGGGGTTAAATCTGATCCATATCTTATCAGATGGGCAAAAACGACAGGAAGCAGAGGCTCTTGCAGCATCTATTACAGGAGGTATGGGACTTCTTCCGCTTACAGCAGTGGTAACGTTCTTTGTGATGGGGATGTGGGCACTGGCAGAAGCATTTGTAGATGTGCGCTGCCTGCTTAATGGAGGAAAAGTACCTCTTGTGAAGGCGGTCTCAGACTGGCAGTTAAGTCTGGAAGGCGTTTTGAAAATAGGAGCAGAAGGAAAACTGCCTGATCTTGGGGAGAATATCACTGTTTGGGGTAATGAAACTGCAGATGAAAGCAGATCCGGCAGTAAAAAAGGACTGGATCTGACAGGCTACCTCAGGATGTTTTTATTTGTCAGTTATGGAAGTGAGCCTCTTTTCCGGATGATGGATATGATGCAGATGAACATAAGAAAAGAACAGCCGGATTTCCTGCTGGAAAAGTGTGTCTGTATGGTGGATGCAGAAGCCGGATTTTGTGGAAAACCAGTATTTTTTTCATCTGGACCGTGGAAAACTTTAAGAAAAACCCGATTTTCAGTTAGTGGAAATTATTTTACTAAGCCTTGAAAGGAGGCCTGTGATGATGCTCTTTTTTCGGAATTGTATTCAATCCAAATCTCTAACACGACACTCCAATCCCAGATATTTAAAAAAAATTTGTGCACCTCTCCAAGTACAAATCTGCAAAATTCAAATTTATCTTAAGAAAAAAGAATCCGGAAAAAGAGCATTATCATGGGTCTCCTTCAAAGGAAGCCTTACCCTGGAGGCAGCTCTTTGCTTTCCGCTAATGGTATTTTTCTGTGTAACGCTGCTTATGCCTATGGTGTTAATGGACCGGCAGAGGCAGATCCAGGCGGTGGCAGAGGCTGTGGGAGAAGAAATCAGCCGGTATGCTTATGCAGCCTATTTATATGAAAACGAAAAAAAGGAAGAAATAGATGCCGGCCGGTCAGAGGAAGGGGCAGACAGCGTACTCATTGAAAAGGCTACAGCCATCTATGCGGCAGCTGCGGTAAAAGGAAAGATACCGGAAAAATGGGTACGGGATCTGGATTTTTACGGAACACGGATAACAGAAGATGAAAAGATACAGATTGTAATGCATTATAAGATGCCATTGCCATTTTCAGTGTTTGGGATAAACAGCGTATCTGTAGAAAACATATGTAGCCGAAGATTGTGGACAGGAGCAGATGGGAACAGAAACAGGAAAAATACATTGAATGGGGAAAAAGAAGAGATCATGGTGTATATAGGAAGATCCTCTACCAGATATCACAGACAGAGAAACTGTCATTATCTGTTTCATGATTTAAAAAAGGTATCAGCAGAGGATGTAACCGGGCTTCGCAGTCAGGAAGGAAAGAAATATAAGCCTTGTGCATCCTGTAAAAACAGAGGAACAGACGCATATGTTTATGTGCTTCCTTATGGGGAAAGCTATCATGCCAGAGAGGACTGCACCTCTCTCAGCGCTTATGTACAGGAAGTGCCCTTAAGCCAGGTGAAATATATGGGTGGATGTTCGTATTGCAGCCAATAGAGGTAATTTTGGCATGTTCCCACAAAATAAGTCGTAAAGGCAGATACAGGAAAGCTTCTGAAAGGATATTGACGGAAAAAGGAGAAGAAAAAGTGGATGTTACTTTGTATATAAAAGCAGGTTTTCGCATAGGATTTTTATTATTTTTACTATCTGCTGCCTGGCAGGATCTGAGAAAGAAAAGCATCCGGGCATCTACTTTTTACATCTGGGGAATGATGGGACTGATGTTTCGGGGTATACAGATCCTTTACAGACTGCAGCAGATGGTTTGCGAAGAAACAGGAAAAAGCGGGGAAGAGATATTCTGGTCTATGGCAGTCCTGGTTTTGGAACTGTTCCTTGATCTGTTTCCGGGACTGCTTCTTTTAGGAATATCTGTAGTCACCGAAGAAGCCATGGGAAAAGGAGATGGCTGGTTTTTTCTGGTTTCAGGCCTGTTTTTAGGATTTTGGAAAAATGTATTTTTACTTACAGGAGGCCTGTTCTTGTGTTTTCCGGTAGCAGTATGGCTGATGATAGGCAGGTGGGGAAAAAATACCGGAATAAAGCTGCCGTTGCTGCCATTTATGTTTCCGGTGGGACTGGGGGTGCTGTTTTTGTGAGAAAACAGGGAAGTATTACAGTAGAAGCAGCCTGTGTTATGGCGGTTGTTTTATTTTCCCTGGCAGCGCTTATAGAAAATGCCGGACGGATCCATGATGAGACAATATCAGCTATGGTACTTCATGAGGCAGTGGAAAAATGCCGCCACGAAAGGGAAATAAGTGTCCGGGATGTGGAGCTGTTTTTCAAAGAACATAAGGGGCTGCGGCTGCGATTTACAGATTTTGGTATTTCCATAAAGGAAAAGGGGGAAAAGAGAACAGGAATAGCTATGGGTGGAAATTGGAGTAAACAGATAGAAATGACTGCATTCCGGCCGGAAGCCTTCCTGAGAAAAGTGACTCTTATAGCCGGGGGAGACAAATGAAAATTGAATATATGCGTGAAATGAAGCGCAGCTATATGACGGTAAAAATGGAAGACTGGGAAATAGCAGAAAGCTATGAAAGGGGAATGCTGTCCAGAAACCAGATTCCCGGTCTTTTAAAAATGAAGATCAAATATACAGATGGAATTCCCTGGTATTGTTATGATATCACTTCCCGTCAGCCTGTCAGCCGGTTATTTGAAAGTCAGCCAGCAGATGAAAAACAGGTAAGAAGCTTTTTTTGCCAGTTGTATGAAACACTGGACCGGATGGAGGCCTATCTTTTAGGGGATGGAGGGATCCTTTTAGACCCGGATCTGGTCTATGTGGATCCGGAGGGATTTAAAACCGGTTTTTGTGTGATACCAGGGAGAAAAGAGGACTTTAACAGTCAGCTTTCTTTATTTATCCAGTATCTTATGAAGCATATTGATCACAAAGACAGGGAATGTGTAGTCCTTACTTATGGGCTTTACCAGACCTGTATGAAGGAAAATTACAGTCTGGAGGATATGATGAGGATACTGGCAGAAAAAATGCCGGAGAAACGATCAGATCTGGTACAGGAAGAAGAAACAGTAAGAAATTTCAGAATAACAAAAGGAGAGGAAACTGACCGGAATTTCAGGGATTTCAGGGAAAACAGTAAAGATATCCGGGAATGGAAGGGGAAAGAGGAAACAGAGGAACAGGAAAAGCTGGAAATATCAGGATCGTATCAGAAAAGCAGTGTCCGGAGATTGGTTAAAAAGCTGTTTTTCCTGCTGGTATTCCTGGTTACAGTCATAGGAGGAACCTGGTTTTTATATGGAGCAGAAATTCTGGCACAGTTTTGGATCTACGAGGTTTCTGTAGGAGGTATACTGGCAATTATCCTTATCCTGAGCCATTTTATTCTTGAAAAAGTGGGAAAAAATGGAAAACTTAAGGCTGAAGAAGTGGAAACAGAAGATCCATGGAGAGTTTTTTACGAAGACCCGGAAGAGCAGACTGCGGCTTATGATATTTGCGATAATAAAGACCCGGAAGAGCGGATATGCCCAGCACAAGTATCTGGACTAAAGGCACAGGTCAGAGCAGAAAATATAAAAGAAGCAGAAGAATTTCAGACCATGCTCCTTACGCCGAAAGAGAAGCCGGACCATATACTTGTGTCTGCGAAGCCTGAAAACGGAGATATCCCTGTTGGATATGTGCCTTTTGTAATAGGAAAACATACAGGATTGGCAGATCATATACTGGATAAGCCTACAGTGAGCCGTTTTCATGTGCGGATCATGGAAAAAGGAGGGGATTATTTTCTTACAGATCTGAATTCTACAAATGGGACAAAAGTCAATGGAAAACTGCTGGCGGCCAATGAGGAGATCATGTTAAAAGAAGGAGATGAAGTGCAGATTGCAGAAGAAAAGTATTTCTGGAAATAGAAACCGGCATAATGCGGCAGGAGGTGACAAAAACAGACACGGCGAGGGGACGGTTTCTTGGAGATATTGCAGAAATACGCTTAACAATGGAAAAAAATTATGCTAGTATTATAAACAAGAAAAGCGCTTATCGGCACAGAAGAGGAGGAATTAGAAATGGCAGAAGACAATTGTATTTTTTGTAAGATTGCAAGGGGGTTGATTCCTTCAACGACCGTATATGAAGACGAGGACTTCCGTGTGATCCTGGATCTGGGACCGGCATCAAAGGGACATTCATTGATCCTGCCTAAAAAGCACTTTGCTAATGTATGCGAGCTGGATAAAGAAACAGCGGCAAAGGTGCTTCCACTGGGAGCGAAGATAGGAGCTGCTATGAAAAAAGGATTAGGCTGCGCTGGATTTAATCTGGTTCAGAATAATGGGGAAGCAGCAGGACAGACTGTAATGCATTTTCATATGCATGTGATCCCCCGTTATGAAGGCGGTCCAAAGGAAATCGCCAATTGGACACCAGGTTCAGCAACGGCAGAAGAATTGACGGAAGCAGCAGAGAAGATCAAAGGTTGTCTGTAGTCATTTATGATCAAACGGATGGATGAAGAGGCAAAAGCTCGTTTTGAGGAAATGTATCTGACCTATCAGGATACGTTAAGACGTCTGGCTTATGCTTATGATATACCAGTGGATGATATTGACGATATCATTCAGGATACATTTGTTTCCTATGCAAGATATGATTATTCCCTGGACCAGCCGGAAATGGGAAAGAAGCTCTTGCTTGGCAAAATCCTGAAAAACCGCTGTATGGATTATCACAGACAGAAAAAGAGACGGATCTGTGAAAATCTGGAAGGAGAAGAATTTGCTGCAGAAGAATACAGAATGCAGGCAGGCCAGCCCGGGCTGGTAGATATTTTCTCTGGAAAAGAGCGGTGTAAAGCGATTTTGGATGAGGTAGACCGGATGCCGGAAAAATGGCAGAAGGTTGCCGAGTTGAAATTAATAGAAGGACGGCCGACCAGTGAAGTATGTGATCAGCTTTCTATTTCAGAAAAAGCCTGTTATTCACGGGTCAGCCGTATCAGAAAGTACATAGAATCTCTTTTGAAACGGGAAGACTGGCCATAAGATTGGACAAGTCCTCATATTAAAAAAGAAATTTTGTTACTGGTCATGGAGTACATGACCAGTGATGAAGCTGGTTTAAGAATGGGAAACGCAGGATTCGATCAGACCGGTAATGGTTTCTACCGCATTGCTGAGACTGCTTTTTTCCATAGTGTTTATATAAGCTTCCCTGTTTTTATAAAGATCAAAAACAGCAGTGCTTAAAGTTTCATCGGAAAGGTCTTCTTCCTTTAAGACTTTGCTGAAGCCCTGACGTGCAAAAGAATCTGCATTTAAGATCTGGTCTCCGCGGCTGGCAGCAGCAGAAAGCGGGATCAGAAGATTCGGTTTGCGAAGAGCCAGGAGTTCGCAGATGGAGTTAGCTCCGGCACGGGAAATGACCACATCAGCAGCTGCAAACAGATGCTTTAAAGGTGCATCTACGTATTCATACTGTACATATCCTTCGGTACTGATCAGGCTTTCATCCAGATTGCCTTTTCCGCAGATATGTATTACCTGGAATGTGTTTAAAAGCTGTGGAAGGATCTTTCGCACTGCAGTATTTACAGCCACAGATCCAAGGCTTCCGCCGATGATCAGAAGGACAGGCCTGTTTTCGTCTAAATGAGCGTAGGACAGACCAGCACTGCGGTCTCCTTCTAAAAGCTCTGCACGGATCGGAGAACCTGTGAGGACAGCCTTGTCTTTAGGGAGATATTTAAGAGTCTCCGGGAAGTTGCAGCATACCTTAGCGGCAGATGGAATGCAGATCTTGTTTGCAAGACCAGGAGTCATATCTGATTCATGGATGATAACAGGGATCTTATAATGTTTTGCAGCCAGTACAACTGGTACAGCAACGAAACCGCCCTTGGAGAATACAACATCTGGTTTATAATGCTTCATAAGGTGAAGTGCCTCAAAATAGCCCTTTGCAACACGGAACGGATCAGAAAAATTCTTCAGATCAAAGTATCGGCGCAGTTTACCGGAAGAGATGCCGTCATAAGGAATACCGGCTCCTTCGATCAGCTTGCGTTCAATACCCTGATAAGAACCGATATAACGGATTTCATAACCTGCCTTCTTTAAAGAAGGGAGAAGTGCAAGATTGGGAGTAACATGACCGGCAGTACCGCCGCCGGTTAAAATGATTTTTTTCATAAAAACCTCCTGAAGGAAAAACGTCTACTAATATAGTAAGCATTAACTGTGAAAAGTCAACCCTAAACCGAGAGGGAACTTTAGGGTATCTGGCAATTGAGGTGTAAAGTGGGAAAAGCAGGAAAACTGGACTTAGAAATGAAGGAAATTTTAAGAAGTTTTGAACAGGCAGAGAAAGACACCAGCAGTCTGCCCTTAAATCCGCCTCCAGCTGATGAATTTGACCGCATCTGGACTAGGATCCAGGCAGAACGGGAACTGATCCCAGATCCTAGTCCAACCGTAAAACCCCGCAGACGCTGCATAAATAAGATATTTGCAGTTGGTGTAGCAGCAGCGGTGCTGACAGTTGGCGGATGTTTTGTAGCAATGGGAACGAAATCTTATTTTTATCGGGATGGGAGAATGGTGAAGCAGGGAATCGTTTATAATAATGATTCGAAGGTTATCACTGTGCGTGATGAGGAAGAGGCATATGAGAAAATATCTGAAGAATTGGGAGTGAAGACGCTGAGATTAGGGTATATACCGGAAAAAATGTATTTACAAGATGTAATGTTGGGAAATGGGTATGGGAAACTGCAGTATGAATATGCTGGAAATAAAATATTTTTTGTTCAGGCAAAAAACAAGGTTGAGGCATCAACTGTGCATTCTTCAGACGCGAAAGAAATTTATAATATATGGAATCCAGGATTACGTATAGATATAGAAGTTTGTCAGGAAAAAGGAAAAACAGAACTACAAATGAAAGAAGCTCAATTTGCGTATAATGGTGTATATTATCATCTCTTAGGTAAAATGAGTCAGGAAGAGTTTGATGAAATGGTGAGAAAAATTCATTTTTAAATAGTATGGAGGTTATATGAGAAAAATAGCACGCTTAGTGATTGGAGTTCTGGCAGCAGTTAATGTATGTATGACAACAGCTTTTGCAGCAGTACCTGCAGCAAGTTATTATACATCGGTAGATCAAGAATCGGTTTTGTGCGCAAAAGGGGTGAAATTTAGTACAGGAACAGAAAAAAATGTTGCAAGAAGAGGGGATTTCTTTCTGTCAGCAGATGTCACTATAAGAAACGAAGGAAATGGAAATATTGGTGCGGCAGCGCATGCATATTTGAACAAACCAGCAACGGAATTGTATGTTAGCCTTTATCTGGATCGGTATGATGAAAGCTTAAAGAAATGGAAACAGGTGGATTATGTAGACTTTGTGTATACATTAGAGGAATATCCAGATGGAATTGAAGATCCTGCAATTGATGTTACTTTTACTAATCAAAAGCGTGGTTATTACTATCGTATCCGTGGTGCTTTTACAGCAGGTGATGAAGAGAAAGTGGAGGGATTTGGTCCAACCACTGATGGCATCTGGATTGATTAAGAATCCCGAATTAGTTTAAATGGAGACTTAAAATCCTAAACCGATTATAAATCGAATTTAAAAGCAATCTTTCCCACAGCAGCTTCCGAACAGAAGCTGCTGTTTTGTCTATTTTCATCTATTTTTCTCACCATACCATAACAATCGTTGAAACATTTCAATTGTGCATTTCTCAAAAAGTGTCAGTGGAAGTCTGGCGGGATATCATGTATAATAAATGGATATGAGCATATGCTCACTGCCATAAAGGTGGATAATGCATTTAAAAACATTGAGAAATATTGAGGAGAAGACAAATGCGTGACTACTTAAACAGACTGAGAATGCAGTTTCAGCGCTTTATGATAGGAAGATACGGAATGGACCAGTTTGGACGTTTCCTTTCAAGTCTTCTTTTAGCACTGATCATTTTTAATTTCCTGATCCCGGCGGCTTTGCCTTCCAGGATCCTGTGGGCACTGGAATGGATCGTACTCGTTATCCTGTATGCAAGAATGTTTTCTAAAAACATTAATAAGCGTTACCAGGAAAATGAAGCCTTTTTAAGACGGCAGTTTTATGTATCTGAATGGTGGAAAAAATGGAAATTCCGCTTTCAGGAGAGCAGAAAGTACCATATTTACCGCTGTCCAAACTGTAAACAGAAGGTGCGTGTCCCCAGGGGAAGAGGACGGATCAGCATCCACTGCCCGAAATGCGGAACCGATTTTATCAAAAAAAGCTGACAAAACAGGGAATAAATTCTTTTACACAGGCCGGCTGCGTTGCAGCCGGTCTTTTTCTGCCCTTTTTCCGCGTCTTTTTCAGTGTACAATGATTCTGATTTACTTAAATTTTACAAAAGCTATACCATACCTTGCTTTCAGCTATTGTAAAACTTTTGTATACTCCACAATGTAAGAACAAGAAAACAACATATTAAAAAATATAAGTACCGCAAAATAAATGCAAACATAAAAATAAAAACGGTACAAAAAAGTGGAGGAAAAGATAATTATGAAAAAAAATGGCATGAAAGTAATGGCAGTGATCGGTTCAGCAGTAATGGCAGCAGGAATGCTTGCGGGATGTGGAAATTCCGGTGCAGCAGCTACCACAGCAGCGACCGCAACCACAGAAAAGCAGACAACTGAAGCAAAGGCAGAAGAAACAACCAAAGAAGCAGCTACAGAAGCAAAGAGTGCAGATGCAGATTTAAGCGGTTCTATCAGCATGGTAGGTTCCACTTCTATGGAGAAGTTCGCAAATGCATTAAGCGAAGCATTTATGGAGAAATATCCAAAGGTAACTGTAACCGCTGAGTTCGTAGGTTCCGGTGCTGGTATCGAGGCAGTAAGCAATGGTACAGCAGATATCGGTAACTCTTCCAGAAACTTAAAGGATGAAGAAAAGGCAAAAGGTGTTGCAGAAAATATCGTAGCGATCGATGGTATCGCAGTTGTAGTTGACCCGGCTAACACAGTAGAAGATCTGACCAAGGATCAGCTGACCAGCATTTATGACGGTTCTGTAACCAACTGGAAAGATGTAGGCGGAAATGATGCTCCTATCGTAGTAGTAGGACGTGAGGCAGGTTCCGGTACAAGAGGAGCTTTCGAGGAGCTGTTAAAGCTGGAAGATGCATGCAAGTACAGCAATGAATTAGACAGCACTGGCGCTGTAATGGCAAAGGTAGCATCTACCCCGGGTTCCATTGGATATGTTTCTCTGGACGTATTAGATGATACTGTAAAGGCTGTAAAATTAGACGGCGCTGAGTCAACAGAAGAGAATATCAAGGCAGGAAAATACTTCTTAAGCCGTCCATTCGTAATGGCTACCAAGGGCGAGATCAGCGAGCAGAGCGACCTTGTAAAAGCACTGTTTGACTTCATCTACTCTGATGAAGGTTCTGAGCTTGTAAAATCTGTAGGTCTGATCACAGCTGATAAATAATGAAGAGTTGTATGAAATGAAAGGAGACTGTCTGCAATGACTCAGGAAACATTTTCCGTCCGTTCCCATCATGGCAGCAAGTCCACAGTTGAAAAAGCTGCAGAAGTGATCTTCACCGCATGCGGCTTTTTCGCTGTCCTGGCTGTTGCTTCCATTACATTATATATGATATTCAGTGGTACACCGGCGCTGTTTAAAGTAGGTATTCTGGATATCCTTTTTGGTACCTTATGGCAGCCGGCTGCTGCTGCACCAAGTTTCGGTATCCTGTATGTTATCCTTACTTCTATAGTGGGAACTTTTCTGGCGATCCTCATTGGTGTGCCGGTTGGTGTGATGACAGCTGTTTTTCTGGCAGAAGTAGCGCCGAAAAAGCTGGCAAATGTGGTCCGTCCGGCAGTAGAGCTGTTAGCAGGTATCCCGTCCGTTATCTACGGTCTGCTAGGTATCCTGATTTTAAATCCACTGATGTATAAAATAGAATTGGCTGTATTTAAAGGTTCTTCCACTCATCAGTATACCGGTGGTGCAAACCTGATCTCTGCAGTTTTAGTGCTGGCGCTTATGATCCTTCCAACAGTCATCAATATCAGCGAATCTGCTTTAAGAGCGGTTCCGTTACATTTAAAAAGTGCTTCTCTGGCATTAGGTGCTACGAAGATCCAGACTATTTTCCAGGTGATCCTTCCGGCAGCAAAATCCGGTATTATCACAGCTGTTGTCCTGGGAACAGGAAGAGCCATCGGTGAGGCAATGGCTATTACGCTGGTATCAGGAAGCTCTGTAAACTTCCCGCTTCCATTTAACTCTGTCCGTTTCCTGACCACTGCAATTGTAGCAGAAATGGGATATGCATCCGGACTGCACAGAGAAGTATTATTTACCATCGGTCTTGTATTATTTGCATTTATCATGATTATCAATGTTAGTTTAAACGGCATTCTGAAGAAGGGAGAGAAAACAAAATGACAGGTGAAGCTGCGATCCGCATTCATGAAGATTCCATTATCAAGGAAAGCATCTATGGAAAACGTGTCCGGAGCACCGATGTGATCTTAACAGGTATTATCTACGGATGTGCCAGTATCTCCATGCTCCTTCTCATCGGAATTTTAGGTTACACCTTTGTAAGAGGTGTCCCACATGTGACCTGGGCTTTTTTAAGCACTGTTTCCAGCACCACAAAAGGAACCTTCGGTATTCTTGGAAATATAATCAATACCCTTTATATCGTAGTGATCACGCTGCTGATCGCCACCCCTATTGGTGTAGGTTCTGCGGTTTACTTAAATGAGTACGCAAAACCAGGCAAGATCGTCCGCCTGATCGTATTTACCACAGAAACACTTTCCGGTATCCCCTCTATTATATTTGGTCTTTTCGGAATGGTATTTTTCGGAAACACACTGGGACTGGGCTATTCTATTCTCACCGGTTCCCTGACACTGACCTTAATGATCCTTCCGCTGATCACAAGAACTACCCAGGAAGCTTTAAAGACAGTTCCTGACAGCTATCGACACGGTGCACTGGGAATCGGCGCTACAAAATGGTACATGATCCGCACCATCCTTCTTCCAAGCGCTATGCCTGGTATCCTTACAGGTGTTATCCTTGCCATCGGACGTATTGTAGGTGAGTCTGCAGCACTGCTGTTTACTGCAGGAAGCGGCTATTACCTGCCAAAGAACTTCCTGGGAAAAGTGCTTGAATCCGGCGGTACACTGACTATCCAGCTGTATCTGTTTATGCAGAAGGCAAAATATAATGAAGCTTTCGGCGTAGCAGTTGTGCTTCTGGTGATCGTACTGGTTATTAATGCCCTGGCAAAATATCTTTCACACCGTTTTAATGTAGAAACACGTTAGGAGAAAATAGAATGGAAAATAAAGTAAAGATCTCCACACAGGACCTGAATCTGTATTATGGAGAAAATCATGCATTGAAGAATATCAATCTGGATCTTTATGAAAATAAGATCACCGCATTTATAGGACCATCCGGATGTGGAAAATCTACCTATTTGAAGACATTAAACCGTATGAATGACCTGGTTTCTAATGTAAAGATCGACGGAACCGTGCTTCTTGACGGAGAGGACATTTATGATCCCCAGGTAGATACTACTCTTCTTAGGAAAAAGGTGGGAATGGTATTCCAGCAGCCCAACCCATTTCCAATGAGCATTTATGACAATGTAGCTTACGGGCCAAGGATCCACGGCATCAAGAATAAAGCACAGTTAGATGAGATTGTAGAGCGCAGCTTAAAGGGCGCAGCTTTATGGGATGAGGTTTCTGACCGTTTAAAGAAGTCTGCACTGGGACTTTCCGGTGGACAGCAGCAGCGTCTGTGCATTGCAAGAGCACTGGCAGTAGAGCCGGAAGTTCTGTTAATGGATGAACCTACATCTGCGTTGGATCCTATTTCTACCTTAAAGATCGAGGATCTGATGGATGATCTGAAGAGCAAATATACAGTTGCCATTGTTACCCACAACATGCAGCAGGCAACCCGTATTGCAGATTATACAGCATTTTTCCTGGTAGGCGAGGTAGTAGAGTATGCTACAACAGACGAACTGTTTACCATGCCAAAGGATAAGAGAACGGAAGATTATATCACAGGACGTTTTGGTTGATATAGTATATGATCCGGTGTGGATCGTGAAAATGTAAAGTTGTAAAAATGTTGGAAAAACAACAGGAAGGGGAATGCCGGGATGCGCATTACTTATGAACATGAATTAGAGGAATTGAATAAATGCCTGCGGGATATGGCCATGATGGTGGAAAAAGCCATTGAACAGACTTTCGTGGCATTTGAAGACCAGAATTATACCATGGCAGAGGACGTTATTAAAGGAGACCGGAATGTAAATGACATGGAACGTGCCATTGAGTCCCGCTGTCTGTCCCTGATCCTTCGCCAGCAGCCGGTAGCAAAGGACCTGCGCCAGATATCTACAGCCCTTAAGGTTGTAACGGATCTGGAGCGTATTGGAGATCATGCGTCAGATATTGCAGAGCTGATCTTAAGGATAAAAAGTGACCATGCCTATCACATTGTACAGCATCTTCCAGCTATGGCAGCTTCAGCCCAGAAAATGGTCCATGACGCGGTAGAAGCATTTATTAAGCAGGATGTGGAAGAGGCAGAGGAGATCATCCGCAGAGATGATGAGGTAGATGCATTGTTCAATCAGGTAAAAACTGATGTGGTGGAATTATTAAAGTCTTCTCCTTCTCATGCAGATCAGGGGATCGACCTGCTGATGATCGCCAAGTATTTAGAGCGTATTGGGGATCATGCAGTAAATGTATGCGAATGGACCCAGTTTTGCAAGACCGGTGCACTGAAAAATGTGCGTATTATGTAAAATAACTTATAAGTATAGGTGTAAAAAGTATAAATGTAAATGCAGCTGTCTGGAAAGAACAGGCAAATATGAAAAATCGAAGATATAAATCCGAAAGAGTCCGCATGTCGGGCTCTTTGTTTTGCATGTTTTTGCGTGACATATAAAACTTAAATGCGTTATTATGCGTGTGTAGCGGGAAAATATGGCAAACTGATGCGGATATTTGCTTGACATGTGTAGGCCATGCGCTATAATACAAGTATAAAAATTCAGTGGGAAGCAGAATGAGAAGCTGTTTCCAGGGGAAATTTAAGAGGAGGATTATTTCATGAAGTTTTTTATCGACACAGCAAATGTAGATGATATCCGCAAGGCAAATGATATGGGAATTATCTGTGGTGTTACCACAAATCCATCTCTGATCGCAAAAGAAGGCCGTGACTTTAACGAAGTGATCAAAGAGATCGCATCCATTGTTGACGGACCTATCAGTGGTGAAGTTAAGGCAACTACTGTAACTGCAGAAGGAATGATCGCAGAAGGACGTGAGATCGCTAAGATCCATCCAAACATGGTTGTTAAGATCCCTATGACTGTTGAAGGCTTAAAGGCAGTAAAGGTTCTTCACGCAGAAGGCGTTAAGACTAATGTAACGCTGATCTTCTCCGCAGCTCAGGCTCTGTTAGCTGCAAGAGCAGGTGCTACATATGTATCCCCGTTCTTAGGACGTCTGGATGATATTTCCATGCCAGGTATTGATCTGATCTATGACATCACTGAAATCTTCCAGATGCACAACATCGAAACTGAGATCATCGCAGCAAGCGTTCGTAATCCAATCCATGTGATCGACTGCGCAAAGGCTGGTGCTGATATTGCAACTGTTCCATATAAGGTATTAGAGCAGATGACCAAGCATCCTTTAACTGACCAGGGAATTGCCAAGTTCCAGGCTGATTATAAGGCTGTATTTGGGGAATAAGTATAGAGGAAAAAGCTGTGCCGGTATGTGTACGATCAACATTTGCAGATTGAATGACCATCTAGATGCAGTTTTTTACTTGGAAAGAGTGAGTAAGAAAAGAGCCGCCCAACACGGGCGGCTTAAACTATTTTTATAGAAGATCCGGTCTACAGAAAATCCAGTCCCCTGTTTTTATACCGGGATGCCATCTCCTGCGGCACATGTCCATCTGTGATCAGTGTTGTAAAATCCTCGATCCCGCACACCTGATACCGGGAAACGGTGTTCAGCTTAGCCGGGTTTACCAGTGCAATAACACGGCTGGAGGAGCGGATCAGCTGGCGTTTGATGCTGACCTCTTCTGGATAGGGAATGGTCATGCCGTATTCCGGATGAATAGCATAGACTCCCATAAAGCACAGGTCCGGGTGGTATCCGGCAGCCTGGGCGGCGGCAACCTCCCCTACTGTGGTCATGGAATCTTTTAATAGATTGCCGCCTAAGATAATGACCCGTATCTGCTCCTTCAGGGAACATACATGGGCGATGCTGTAGCTGTTGGTAAGGACTGTAAGCTTTAAATTGTCAGGTATATTTTTGGCAAACTGGAGATTGGTGCTGCTGCCATCAATGGCAACTAACTGGTCAGACTCCAGAAATTCCAGCGCCCTTATGGAAAGCTGCTGCTTTAAGGCAACATCTGCCGTTTCCCGGTCAAAGAAGTTAATGACCGGCTTTTCTAAAGGAATGGCACCACCGAATACACGTTTTAACTGTCCTTTCTGATCCAGGTCTAAAAGGTCACGGCGTATAGTATCTTCAGAAACCTTTAATTCTCCTGCCAGATGGCTTACTACTACCTTTCCGGAGGTATGAAGCTTATTTAAGATCCAGTTCTGTCGTTCTTCTTTTAACATGATAACGTCCTTTCATAACCTACTTTAAAAACCCAACAGGCATACGATAACCGGCAGGAATACAGCAGGAAGCAGATTTGTGATCTTGATCTTTGTTCCAATGGTCAGATTTAAACCAAGGGCAAAAATAAGGATAGAACCGATACAGGAAAGGCGTCCGATCATCAGGTCGGTAAGATATGGCTTTACCAGGCCCGCAAGAAGAGTGATGCCTCCCTGGTAAATACCAATGGGAAACATGGAAAATGCCACTCCAATACCCATGGATGCGGCAAAAACAACGGAAAGCACACCGTCCATAACGGCTTTTGTAAAGAGTATGGTGTAATCATGGTTTAAACTGTCTTCAATAGAACCAACGATCGCCATGGCACCGATGCAGAAAACAAGGGAGGTGCTTACAAAGGCTTCTGTAAAGTTGGAAGTGGAAGCGCCCCTTGGAAGTTTGGATTTGACCCAGTCTCCCAGATTTTCCATTTTCTGTTCCAGATCCAGCCACTCTCCGATGGCTGCGCCTACGGCCATGCAGATGACTACGACTAATGTGTCCTTGGTCTCAAAGGTAGTTCCCGATACATTCATCAGACCCTTGATAGCCCCTGTAATGCCTACAAAGATCAAACAAAGGCCAACTGCGCTGGAAATAGTAGTCTGCAGCCGCTTTGGAATACCATTTTTTAATAAAAGTCCCAGGCCGCTTCCTATAAGTATGGCAGCCATATTTACAAGTGTACCTAAGCCAGTCATATGTAAAACCTCACAATATCTCAATGTGTTTTGAAAATAACAAGGACATATTACCATATTTTCGGGGAGATGGGAATAAAG
This sequence comes from Lachnospiraceae bacterium, assembly GCA_025758065.1. Taxonomy (NCBI): domain Bacteria; kingdom Bacillati; phylum Bacillota; class Clostridia; order Lachnospirales; family Lachnospiraceae; species Lachnospiraceae bacterium. The sequence goes on along the minus strand of CP107199.1, from coordinate 1,031,447 downwards.
ATTTAAGGGAAAAGAGGAGTCTATACAGCGGTCGGACTGGCAGAAAATACAGGAAAAATGGCGGTTTGGGAAGATGCCTGGGGTTTACAGTGTCCGTCAGAGCAAGTATAATAATAGTGATTGCGCACCATAGATGAAAGTCAGTTGTTACGTGCCGCTGGCACTCCCACAACTGCCGCCAGTATTCGTAATCCGGGCTGTCGCCCTGCTTACTCATACCGGCTTGGTTGCCAAATGTCTATGGTTCCTTGCGTGCAAGCACGCAGTCCCCATAGCCGCTTGGCAACACTTTCATAGTAAATAATTTAAAGAAGCGAGGATATAAACATGAAAAAGCTGGAAGAATATGTAAGAAGCATCCCGGATTTCCCGGAACCTGGCATTATTTTCAGGGATGTAACCACCATCCTTCAGGATGCAGACGGCCTGCACCTGGCAGTGGACAGCATCCGCAACATGTTAAAGGATGTAGATTATGATGTAGTAGTAGGCCCTGAATCCAGAGGATTTATTTTTGGTGTGCCGGTTGCCTATGCAGAGCACAAGGGTTTTGTACCGGTCCGTAAAAAGGGCAAACTGCCATGTGAGACTGTTTCAGTAAAATATGCCCTGGAATACGGCACCGCAGAGATCGAGATGCACAAGGATTCTATTACTCCGGGACAGAAGGTGGTTATTATCGATGACCTGATCGCTACCGGCGGTACTACAGAAGCGATCATTAAGCTGATCGAAGGCCTTGGCGGCAAAGTAGTAAAGATCTGCTTTGTAATGGAATTAGCAGGCCTTAAGGGAAGAGCGCTTTTAAAAGGGTATGATGTAGATTCTGCCATTATTTATGACGGAAAGTAATTGGTGCGCTGCACCTTGCTTTTTTATTTAAAAAAAATTATAATGATAACTAATTATTCGTAAAAAGGTGGCCACATATATGGGAAAAGAGGGAACAAAAGAAAAACTGGATATAGAGCTTGAGGCTCCGGCGGACTTTACCAGTCCGGAAGTATTGTACCAGGATCTGGTAAAGACAATCCATAAATATCATCCTTCCGATGATATTTCCATGATCGAAAAGGCATATAAGATCGCAGCACAAGCCCATAAGGATCAGAAGAGAAAGTCCGGAGAGCCTTATATCATCCATCCTTTATGTGTGGCTATTATTCTGGCTGATCTGGAGATGGACAAGGAGACCATTGCAGCAGGACTTTTACATGACGTAGTAGAAGATACGGTCATGACACTGGATGAGCTGACTAAAGAGTTTGGACCAGAGGTTTCTTTTCTGGTAGACGGCGTTACAAAGCTGACCCAGTTAAACTGGGATAAGGATAAAGTGGAGATCCAGGCAGAGAACCTGCGAAAGATGTTCCTTGCTATGGCAAAGGATATCCGGGTCATCATCGTTAAGCTGGCAGACCGTCTTCACAATATGCGTACCGGTCAGTACTGGAAGCCGGAAAAGCAGAAGGAAAAAGCAAGAGAGACCATGGAGATTTATGCTCCTATTGCAGACCGTCTGGGTATTTCCAAGATCAAGATCGAATTAGATGACTTATCACTTAAATTTTTAAAGCCGGAAGTCTACTATGACCTGGTAGAAAAGGTAGATCTGCGTAAAGATGCCAGGGAAGCTTTTGTCCAGTCTATTGTAGATGAAGTAAAGGCACATTTAGACGAAGCAGGTATTGAAGCTACTGTAGGCGGCAGAGTAAAGCATTTTTTCAGTATTTATAAGAAAATGTTAAAGCAGAACAAGACTCTGGACCAGATCTATGATCTTTTTGCTGTTCGTATTATGGTAGATACGGTAAAGGACTGTTATGCGGCACTTGGCGTGATCCATGAAATGTACAAGCCGATCCCAGGTCGTTTTAAAGACTATATCGCTATGCCGAAGCAGAACATGTACCAGTCCCTGCATACAACTCTGATCGGCAGCACCGGACAGCCATTTGAGATCCAGATCCGTACTTATGAGATGCACCGCACCGCTGAGTATGGTATTGCTGCTCACTGGAAATACAAAGAGAGCGGAAGCGGACAGGTTGCCGCAGGAAAAGAAGAAGAAAAATTAAGCTGGCTGCGCCAGATCCTGGAATGGCAGCGTGATACAGATGATTCCAAAGAGTTTTTAAGCATGGTAAAGGGCGATCTTGATCTGTTCTCTGACAGCGTTTACTGCTTCACCCCATCTGGTGATGTAAAAACTCTTCCAAGCGGCTCCACACCTATTGATTTTGCTTATTCCATACACAGTGCAGTGGGAAATAAGATGGTTGGAGCAAGAGTCAACGGAAAACTGGTTCCTATTGAATATCAGATCCAGAATGGCGACCGTATTGAGATCATCACCTCCCAGAATTCCAAGGGGCCAAGCCGAGACTGGCTGAAAGTGGTACACAGCACACAGGCTAAAAATAAGATCAATCAGTGGTTCAAGACCCAGATGAAAGAGGACAATATCATCCGCGGCCGTGACGCCATTGACCGTTATTGTAAAGCAAAAGGCATTAATCTGTCGGAACTTTCCAAACCGGAATTTATGGAAAAGGTAATGAAACGTTATGCCTTTAAGGATTGGGATTCTGTTTTGGCATCTATTGGACATGGCGGCCTGAAAGAAGGCCAGGTCATCAACAAGATGTTAGAAGAACGGGAGAAGAAGCTAAAACGGGAGATCACGGATACAGAGGTTTTAGACGGCATTGCTGATACTGACGGAAGAAGCGGTGAAGCTACAGTCCGTAAAAATAAGAGTGGGATCGTGGTCAAAGGACTTCATGATCTGGCAGTGCGTTTCTCCAGATGCTGTAATCCGGTACCTGGTGATGAAATCGTTGGTTTTGTTACCAGAGGAAGAGGTGTTTCCATTCATCGTACAGATTGTATCAATGTGATCAACTTGCCGGAAGATGAAAGAGGAAGACTGATCGATGCAGAATGGCAGGTAGAGGAAAATTCTTCCAGCACAGAGCAGTATTCCACAGAGATCCAGATTTTTGCAAACAACCGGATCGGTCTTTTTGCAGATATTTCCAAGGTATTTACAGAAAAGCAGATCGATATCACTTCCATGAACGTGCGCACCAGCAAGCAGGGCCGTGCGACGATCATTATGACTTTTGATATCCATGGAACAGAGGAACTGAACCGTATTACAGATAAGATCCGCCAGATCGACGGTGTTCTGGATATCCAGAGAACCACCGGTTGATAAATTTGTGCCTGTAACTGTTTGCGACAGCAGACGGTTTGTATAATAAAAGGAGAATTATGAGCAATAACTTCAGGATAAAGACTATGGTGCTTGGAATGGTAAGCACAAACTGTTATCTGGTCTACAATAACGATACAAAAGAAGGCGTAGTGGTAGATCCGGCAGATAACGGAGCCTATATTTTAAATAAATGCAGCGAACTGGGGGTAACACCGGTGGCAGTGCTTTTGACACATGGGCATTTTGACCATATTATCGGAGTGCCTGAGGTAAAACGGGCGTTCCACCTTCCTGTCTATGCTTCTGAAACAGAAGATGCCATGCTGGCAGATACGTCTTTGAACCTGTCCTGTCATCTGCCGGGAAAACAGACCAGTTTCCATGCAGATGTACTGGTCCGTGATGGGGACGAATTAGAACTTTTAGGATATAAATGGAAGGTGATTGCTACTCCCGGACACACATCTGGTTCTGTCAGCTATTATATTCCCCAGGAGGGAGTCCTTCTTTCCGGCGATACGCTGTTTTATGAGTCTTACGGCCGTACAGACCTGGCAACAGGAAGCAGCAGTGATATAACAGATTCACTTTTAAACAAATTATTTGTGCTTCCGGAAGATACCATGGTTTATCCGGGACATGGTGATCCAACTACCATTGGTTATGAAAAAGAACACAATCCTATTCCGTATTACAGATAGAAAGCAGGAAAAAAATGATCGGATTATTAATACAGGATAATGCGTATGAACAGGACATCAGAGAACTTCTGATGTCTTTTTATCCGGGTGAGACTTATGCCCATGAAGTAAAAGAGAACATTGATTTTTATGTGCAGACCAGATTAAAAGATGGGGAAGCTGTCATTGGGATCTGGGAAAAACTGGAAAAGGGGGAAGAAAGCGCTGGCGCAGCTGTTAATGCAGCTGGTGTTGAAGCAAAAGATAGCGCAGTAGCTGTTGAAAAGCAGGCGGATTCAAACATGTTCGCCCCAGAAGGACTGGAAGGCTGGACACTGACCGCCCATTTTGCAGGAAAAGCAGACTTATCAGACCACTCCGCTACCAAAAATGTGATAAAAAAATTATTCTACCAGATGCTTGTAGGACGCACCGGCCATGAACTTCCATGGGGATCTCTTACGGGGATCCGTCCTACCAAGATCGCGTTGAGCCGTCTGGAAGATGGCTGGAAAGAAGACGATATCCGCAGGTTCATGAAGGAAACTTATATGACCAGCGATGAAAAGATCAATCTGAGTGTTGAGATCGCAGCAAGAGAAAAGCACCTGATGGAACCGATTAATTATGATAGTGGCTACAGTCTGTATGTAGGTATCCCGTTCTGCCCTACTACCTGCCTGTATTGTTCCTTTACCTCTTATCCTATCAGCAAGTGGAAAGGCCGTACGGGACTGTATCTGGAAGCTTTATTTAAAGAACTGGAATATACAGCGGAAAAGATGAAGGAAAGACCTCTTGACACCATTTATTTTGGCGGCGGTACACCTACTTCACTGCCGGCAGAGGACATTGATGCTATTTTATGCAAATTAGAGCAGCTGTTTGATACAAAAAATGTTCTGGAATTTACTGTAGAAGCAGGCCGTCCGGACAGCATTACAGAAGAAAAGTTAAAGGTTTTAGCTTCCCATGGCATCAGCCGTATCTCCATTAATCCCCAGACCATGAACCAGAAGACCTTAGACCTGATCGGACGCCGTCATACAGTGGAAAATGTAAAAGAAAAATTCCATATGGCAAGAGCGCTGGGATTTGACAACATCAACATGGACCTGATCATGGGACTTCCAGGAGAAGATCTGGATGATGTAAAACATACTTTAGAAGAGATCGAAGCCTTAAAGCCGGATTCACTTACCGTTCATTCTCTTGCGATCAAACGTGCTGCAAGACTTAATATGTTTAAAGAAGAATATGCAGACTTAAAGATCAGCAACACACCGGAAATGATCGCCTTAAGTGAAGCCTGTGCCCGCAGAATGGGCATGGAACCGTACTATCTCTACCGCCAGAAAAACATGGCAGGCAACTTTGAAAACGTAGGTTATTCCCTTCCGGGAAAGGCATGTCTGTACAATATTTTGATCATGGAGGAGTTAGCAACAATCGTCGCCTGCGGCGCCGGAACTACCACAAAAGTGGTGTTCCCGTCTGAAAACCGCAGAGAGCGCTGCGAGAATGTAAAGGAAGTAGAACAGTATATCAGCCGGATCGATGAGATGATCGGGCGGAAAGAGAAGATTCTTTACTAAAATGCTTGCAAAATCAGGAAAGTTCATTACAATAAAAAAGGAATAGTATAGTATATAGAAAGTACTAGTATATCGTTTTCAAAATAACTATACCACTCACTTGTCTGGGAATCTGATCGCACAGTTCTAAAAGCTTCAGCGTAGCCTGCTACGCCTGCATTTTTAGACCTGCATACTCAAATCCGCATCCTATGTGATTAGTACAGTTATTTACGAAATGATGTACTAGTAGAATTAAAATGTACTTAAAAGATTAGGGAGAAAAATATGGCATTAACAAAGAAGCCGGTTACCGGCATGAAAGATATCACTCCTGCAGAGATGCAGATCCGCGAATATGTTATGAACCAGATCCGCGAGACCTACAAGGGCTTCGGCTTTTCTCAGATCGAGACTCCTTGTGTAGAGCATATTGAAAACCTGACCAGCAAGCAGGGCGGTGACAATGAGAAGCTGATCTTTAAGATCTTAAAGAGAGGTGACAAGCTGAATTTAGAGACTGCAAAGGAAGAAAATGATCTGGCAGACAGCGGTCTGCGTTATGACCTGACATTGCCGTTGTCCCGTTATTACGCAAATAACGCAGCAAACCTTCCAAGTCCTTTTAAGGCATTACAGATGGGAAGCGTATGGAGAGCAGACCGTCCTCAGAAGGGCCGTTTCCGCCAGTTTACCCAGTGCGATATTGATATTTTAGGCGATCCTACCAGTCTGGCAGAGATCGAACTGATCTTAGCTACCACCACTGCATTAAGCAAGATCTGCCCGGACAATGCATTTACTGTAAGAATCAACGACAGAGGTATCCTCTTTGGCATGGCACGTTACTGCGGTTTTGCAGAAGAGGCTATGGACAGTGTTCTGATCACACTGGATAAAATGGACAAGATCGGTTTTGAGGGTGTTGAGAAAGAACTTCTGGAAAATGGAAATGCTCCTGAAAGTGTAAGCCGCTATATGGAGATCCTTCGTACCGTTACCAGAGATGCAGATGGTGTTAAGAAATTAGGTGAGACCTTAAAGGATGTTATAGATCCGGCTGTATGCCAGGGACTGGTACACATTATGGAGACTGTAAAAGATGTAGCAGAGGCTGATTTTGGTCTGGAATTTGACCCGACTCTGGTACGTGGAATGTCCTACTACACAGGAACCATTTTCGAGGTTTCCATGGAGGGATTCGGCGGTTCTGTAGCAGGCGGCGGAAGATATGACAAGATGATCGGCAAGTTTACCGGTATGGAGACACCTGCATGTGGATTCTCCATTGGTTTTGAACGTATCGTTACCATCCTCTTAGACAATGGCTTTACTGTTCCAGGGGCTGGACAGAAGAAGGCATTCCTCTTTGAAAAGGGAATTGACTCTGCTTCTTTAGCTGCAGTGATCCGTGAAGCAATGGAAGAGAGAAAGAATGGCGTTCAGGTTCTGGTAGCCCAGATGAACAAAAACAAGAAGTTCCAGAAGGAACAGCTTGGAAAAGAAGGCTATCAGGAGTTTAAGGAATTTTATAAAGAAAGCCTGAAACATTAATCATACTTATTAAACAGAAAGCTTATGAAGTAATAGTTATAGAAGGAGAAAAATCATGGCAGAATCAATGGTAGGACTGAAGCGGTCCCACAGATGTACAGAATTAACGTCTGCCCAGATCGGCGAGAAAGTAACCGTCATGGGCTGGGTCCAGAAGAGCAGAAACAAAGGCGGAATTATTTTCGTTGACTTAAGAGACCGTTCTGGTATCCTTCAGATCATTTTCGAGGAAAATGACTGTGGAACTGAAAACTTTGAGAAAGCTGAGAAATTAAGAAGTGAATTTGTTATTGCAGTAGAAGGCCGTATAGAAGCACGTTCCGGCGCTGTAAATGAAAATCTGGCTACAGGTGCCATCGAAGTAAGAGCAGAGTCTTTACGTATCCTGGCAGAGTCTGAGACACCTCCTTTCCCAATTGAAGAAAAGAGCAAGACAAAAGAAGATTTACGTCTGGAATACCGTTTCCTGGATCTTCGCCGTCCTGATATCCAGAGAAATCTGATCCTGCGCAGCCGTGTTGCTACTCTGACCCGTGCATTTTTAGCAGAAGAAGGATTTTTAGAGATTGAAACCCCAACTCTCATCAAGAGTACACCAGAGGGTGCAAGAGACTACCTGGTACCAAGCCGTGTACATCCAGGCTCTTTCTACGCACTTCCACAGTCTCCACAGCTGTTTAAGCAGTTACTGATGGTTTCCGGTTATGACCGTTACTTCCAGTTAGCACGCTGCTACCGTGATGAGGATCTTCGCGCAGACCGTCAGCCTGAGTTTACCCAGATCGATATGGAGCTTTCTTTCGTAGATGTTGATGACGTTTTAGACGTAAATGAGCGTCTGTTAAAGAAGCTGTTTAAGGAGATCTGCAACTATGATCTTCAGCTGCCCATCCAGCGTATGACCTGGAGAGAAGCTATGGACCGTTTTGGTTCTGACAAACCAGATCTTCGTTTCGGAATGGAATTAAAGAACGTTTCTGAGGTTGTTAAGGACTGTGAATTTGTTGTATTTAAGGGCGCTTTAGAGAATGGTGGTTCTGTCCGTGGTATTAATGCAGAAGGACAGGGACATATGCCAAGAAAGAAGATCGATGCCTTAGTAGAATACGCAAAGGGCTTTGGTGCAAAGGGTCTTGCTTATATTGCAATTAATGAAGACGGCACCTACAAGTCTTCCTTCGCTAAATTCATGAAGGATGAAGAAATGGCAGCACTGGTTGCAGCTATGGACGGTAAGCCAGGTGACTTATTACTCTTTGCAGCTGACAAGGACAAAGTAGTATTTGACGTACTTGGCAACCTGCGTCTGGAGCTGGCAAGACAGTTAGACCTGTTAAAGAAAGATGACTTTAAGTTCCTCTGGGTAACAGAGTTCCCGTTATTAGAGTATTCCGAAGAAGAAGGACGTTTCGTAGCAATGCATCATCCATTTACTATGCCTATGGATGAAGACCTTCAGTACATTGATTCCGATCCAGGCAGAGTACGTGCAAAGGCTTACGATATCGTATTAAACGGCGTAGAAATGGGTGGCGGTTCTGTGCGTATCCATCAGGCAGATATCCAGTCCAAGATGTTTGAGGTCCTTGGCTTTACACCAGAAAGAGCAAATGACCAGTTTGGTTTCCTGTTAAAGGCATTTAAGTACGGAGTACCGCCTCACGCAGGTCTGGCATATGGCTTTGACCGTATGATCATGCTCATGGTTGGCGCAGACAGTATCCGTGACGTAATCGCATTCCCGAAGGTAAAGGATGCTTCCTGTCTTATGACAAAGGCACCGGCACCTGTAGATCCAAAGCAGTTAGGGGATCTGGGAATTGAAGTGATTCCAGAAGAAAAGGAAGAATAGGAAATGACAAAGAAGCCTCTGAAGAGTTAATTCTTCGGGGGCTTTTTCTGTTCTATGTATTGTTGACTAAGGTCCGAAAGCCACCGGTACACATGACAGATGCGCATTTGGGAGAAAATCCTTTGTTTGTGGGCTTGCGCCGCCTATTGTCAGAACTGCGAACCAAACTCGCACGCTTTGCATGCTCAAACAGTGGTTCTCCGTTCTGACGCTATGCGCGCCCACTCACGGATTTTCAAACAAATGCTTATTCTGTCATGTGTACCGGCGGCTTTCTACGTTATTGGCAATAAAAAATGTAGGATCAAACCAATAAGCAGTTTTCATGTGGGTGGGGGATTGTATTTAAGTACGGCATTTTTTATGTGACATATCCAATACAGTAGAAAGGGCTCACCCATGTATAATAAGCATTCGGTAGGCAATTTTGTCCATTTTGTGAGCATAGCTGGTAGGTTGGAGGCACTGTTTGAGCGAACGCAGTGAGCGAGTTTGCCGGAGACCTACCTAATCGGCGGCGGAGCAAAATGGACAAAATTGCCGTGAATGCGTTTATACATGGGTGAGCCCTTTCGGACCCTATTGAACTAAATTCAAAGTTTGACTCATAAAAATGGATCAGACTTGGAAATATATTGCTTTAGAAATTAATTTGTCAGTACACTAGACAGAAATACTTTTGATCGTTATGCTGTTTAAAGCAATAAATCTTGCCATTCTTTCGGATAATTAAGTATAATACATGACAGAAGATAAAAAAATTTCAGCACACAGGAGACATGATCATGAATCTGAAGGAACAGGAATACGTCTGTGCACTGGCAGAAAACGGAACGATTACAGCAGCGGCAAAGGAGCTTTTTATTTCCCAGCCTGCATTAAGCATATACATTAACAATCTGGAAAAATCCCTGGGAGTCCGTTTATTTGAACGGGTGGGAAAGCAGTTTATCCTTACCTATGCGGGGGAGCAGTATGTGGAAAAGGCGAAGCTTATTTTGCAGCTGAGCCATGAACTGGATGAAAAATTAAAGGATATTACAGGAAATTACAGCGGACGCATCCGCATCGGGGTCCAGCTGCGCCGGGCGACCGGATTTTTGCCCCCTGTTATTGCCTCTTACGAAAAGGAATTTCCGGGAGTGGAAGTGATCCTTTGTGAAGGAACCATGAAAGAATTAAAAGAAAGTATCCAGAATTTTAAAGCAGATCTGCTTTTATGCAATAGCGTAGACCTGCCTCCCTATATGAATAGTTTTGTGGTATTTAAAGAACATCTTCTTATTGCTGTCCCAAAAGACCATCCCATTAATGAAAAGGCAGTCTGGGAAGAAGGAAAAGACCTTCCAAGTCTGGACCTTTTCTGGCTGAACGGGGAAAAGCTTATACTGGCAAAACAGAATCAGAGCATCCGCAGGGATTCAGAATGTATATTAAATAAAAATGGAGTAAGGCCGGGAAAAATACGGGAGATACGCAGCATAGAAACTGCCATGCAGATGGTAGGAGAAGGACTGGGGATCGGATTTAACCGGGAAAGCTATGTGATGTATATGAAAAAGCAGGAAAATGTGCGGTATTATTATATGCGTAATATTGACAGTGCCACTGATTTTGTGCTGGCATACAGGAAAGAAATGCCAGTGACCGGCTATATGCAGCGTATGATCGATATGCTTATGGCGCATGGAAGAGAATGTGAGAAAATTTTTCCACAGGTAATCCGGCAGCATGGATGTCAAAATGCCTTTTAATCCCAATATCGTCATTATTTATTAAATTTATATAAAGAATAAATAAAATCAAATATACTTCCATGCTTTAGCGTGATAAAATAATAAAAAAATACGGAAGGAGTATTAAAAATGGCAGAAAAAAACAAAAAGACATTTAAAATGCCTCACACATTTGTGATCATGATGGTCATCATCTTGTTCGCAACCTTACTAACCTGGATCATTCCGGCAGGACAGTATGTGCGTGTGGAAAACGCAGACGGAGTAAAGGTAGTAGACCCGAACCAGTTCTCCTTTATTGACCGCTGTCCAGTTAACCCACTTCTGATTCCTCTTTACATTGTAAATTCCATGTGTAAGAGAGTGGATCTGATGTTAGTCATCATCTTCTCAGGCGGTGCGTTTGACCTGATCAGCAAATCCGGCGCTCTTCATTCTGCAGTAGCCCGTGTTGCAAAGGTATTCCAGAACCGTCTGTATATCTTTATCCCGATCATGACTACCATCTTTGCGTTGATCTGTACCACTCAGGGTGTAAACCAGTTCATCGCATTTGCTCCTGTAGTTGTAATGATTACACTGGCAATGGGACTTGACTCCATTGTTGGTGCGGCGATCATCCTGTTAGGCGGCGCAGTTGGTTTTGCAACCGGTACTGTAAACCCAAGTACCACTGTTGTTGCCCAGAAGATCGCAGAACTGCCGCTGTTTTCAGGAATCCAGTACCGTGCAGTCTGCTTCGTGGTATTCCTTATTATTACAAACATTTATCTGGTAAGATATGCTTTAAAGATCCGCAAGCATCCAGAGCTAAGCCCAATGTATGACCTGGACAGCCAGAATGAGCAGAAAGACCTGGATATTGACTCTTTCGGAACCATGGATGTAAGAAAAACCCTGATCATCATCGCTCTGGTTGCAGCTTTAGCCGGTATGGTAGTTGGTTCTGTTAAGTTTGGCTGGGATATGCCGGAGCTGGCAGCTGTATTCGTAGGACTTGGTATTGTAGTTGGATTTATTGCAGGAGAAACACCTTCTAATATGTCAAAGTTATTTGTTGAAGGCTGTAAGAAGATGCTGACAGCTGCTATGATCATCGGTCTTGCAAGTGCCATCGCAAGTATCATGAGCGCAGGAAAGATCGTAGATACTGTTGTATACGCACTGGCTTCCTGCCTGCGTCATACACCAAGCTTCTTTATGGCTCCTGCAATGTATATTGCAAATACACTGATCAACTTTGTAATTGTATCTGGCAGTGGACAGGCGGCAGCTATCATGCCGATCATGATCCCGGTATCTGACCTGTTAGGTGTTACCCGTCAGACCAGTGTTCTGGCATATAATTTCGGTGATGGTTTCTGTAACTATATTCTGCCTCATTCTACTGCTCTTATGGGTATCATCAGTGCTGTTAACATCCCATATGACCGTTGGCTGAAGTTTATGTGGAAACTGTTCCTGATCTGGGCAGTTACAGCATGTATTATGACAGCAATTGCCCAGGGTATCCATTTAGGACCGATGTAATGTCCGGAGGGGAATTTTATGACAACGAAAAATGAATTATTTGAAAAAATTGAAGCACAGAAAGAAAAACTGTGGGAAATGGCTGATTTTATCTTTGATCATCCAGAATACAGAGGCAAAGAATATCAGGCATGTGATCTTTTAACAAAATATCTTACAGATAATGGTTTTTCTGTAGAAAGAAGTGTAGGTGGATATGAAACTTCTTTCCGTGCAGAGTGGAAACATGGGGAAGGCGGTCCTGTGATCGGTATCCTTTGCGAGTATGACGCTTTAGAGGGCTTAGGACATGGATGCGGCCATCATATGCAGGGACCGTCCTGTTTAGGCGCAGCAGTTGCTTTAAAGGAATGTGCAGGAGAAGAGCCATTTACACTGGTAGTTTATGGCACACCGGCAGAGGAAACCCTTGGTTCTAAGTGTGATATGATCAAGAACGGCTGTTTCCACGAGCTGGATGCAGCGTTTATGATGCATGGAAGCCCGACTACCTGTACAGATGTAAAGTGCCTGGCAGACCAGTCCTTTAGGGTTACTTTCCATGGAAAACGTGCCCATGCAGCACTGGCTCCGGAACAGGGACGCAGCGCTTTTGATGCTCTTTTAGTAGCATTTAACGGTATTGAATTTTTAAGAGAGCATGTGCCGGATGATGTGCGTATGCATTATACCGTAGCAGAGCTTCCGGGACCGGCTAATGTAGTGCCTGTAAAGTCTGTAGGTAAGTTTTCCCTGCGCTCTTTCTCAAAGGAAGAGTTAAAGGGCGTTGTAAGCCGTTTTAAGGACATTGTTAAGGGCGCAGCACTGATCGCAGGTGTTGATTATGAATTAGAGCAGACCAGTGATTTCTACAATAAGATCCCGGTTCTTAAGTTAAATGAGCTTCTTATGGAAAATGCCAAATTGGCAGGTGCTCCAAGACTGGCACCACCGAGAGAAAAGACCGGTTCCACTGATTTTGGAAACGTTATGTATGAGATCCCAGGTTCCTGTATCCGTGTAGCTTTCGTACCGGAAGGTACATCTTCCCATTCTCAGGAATTTGTAGATGCAGGAAAGACACAGGCTGCAAGAGACTGCATCCTCTATGGCGCCAAGTCCATTGCGGGAGCTTCTATGGATCTGATCACAAAGCCGGAGCTGATGGATGAAGTAAAGGCTGAGTTTGCAGAAAACAAGAAAAAGTTCAAATAAAAAGAATAAGTAAGAACATCATAGTGATCCCGGTAAGACGGGCTGCTAAGAAAAGCAGAATGTCTTACCGGGATTTTATGATACCAGGGTCAAAATTTCAGAAAACATATTGACATTTATATGGGTTGTATTATAATGTAAATATAAACATATGAACAATTATTCATATGAAACATTTATGTGAATACAAAGGAAAGGAGTACCGCCTATGGCATTAAACGATGTAGAACACTGCGAAGCATGTCAGATTCACGAAGATGTGGTAAAAGCAGTGACAGACCATATGCCGGATGAAGACCAGCTGTATGATCTGGCAGAGGTTTTTAAAGTATTTGGGGATTCTACCAGGATAAAGATCCTTTATGTGCTGTTTGAGGCAGAACTGTGTGTCTGTGATATTGCCCAGTTGCTTAATATGACCCAGTCTGCTATTTCCCACCAGCTGCGGATCTTAAAGCAGAACCGCCTTGTAAAAAACCGCAGGGACGGAAAATCCGTTTTTTATTCCCTTGCAGATGGCCATGTAAAGACGATCATCAGTCAGGGAATGGAGCATATCCAGGAGTAGTGAAAAAGCTGTTTTATTACAAAGAATATTTTATATCAGGAGGAACAAGACTATGAAGAAGAAATTTAAACTGATGGATCTGGACTGCGCTAACTGTGCTGCAAAGATGGAGGATGCTATTAAAAAAATTGACGGCGTAAATGATGCAACAGTCAGCTTTATGATGCAGAAACTGACTTTGGATGCAGATGATGACCGTTTTGATGAGATCTTGAAAGAAGCAGCAGAGATCTGTAAGAAAGTAGAGCCGGATTGCAAGATTGTTATGTGATCTGAGGTATAAGGAGATAGCCATGACAAAGAAACAGAAAAACATGCTCACACGTATTCTGGTGACTGCAGTGCTGTATGCAGCGCTGGTGGCAGCAGATCATATGAAAATGATCCCTGCTGTGTTTGAAGGCTGGAAGCTGCTGTTTTTGTATCTCATCCCTTATTTTGTGATCGGCTGGGATATTCTTTATAAGGCAGTGCGGAATATTAAAAATGGTCAGATTTTTGATGAGAATTTTCTCATGGCAGTAGCGACCATTGGTGCTTTTGGAGTGAATGAATATTCTGAGGCAGTGGCTGTTATGCTGTTTTATCAGGTGGGCGAGCTGTTCCAGAGTTATGCAGTAAACCGTTCCCGCCAGTCTATTACGGATCTGATGGATATTTGTCCGGAATATGCCAATATTGAGGAAGACGGGCAGTTAAAGCAGGTGGATCCGGACGACGTGGAGGTTGGCGATATCATCGTGATCAAGCCAGGCGAGAAGATCCCACTGGATGGAAAAGTTGTTTTTGGTGAGTCTATGGTAGATACTTCTGCACTGACCGGTGAGTCTGTTCCAAGAACAGTGAAGGAAGGGGACGATCTGGTAAGCGGCTGTGTCAATGGAAATGGGCTTTTGAGGGCGGAAGTTACCAAGGAGTTTGATGATTCTACTGTAGCCAAGATCCTGGAGTTGGTGGAGAATGCCAGCAGCAAGAAAGCCCATGTGGAGAATTTTATTACCCGGTTTGCAAGGTATTATACACCGGCTGTAGTAATAGGTGCAGTTGTATTGGCAGTGATCCCGCCGTTATTTGCAGGTCAGTCATGGGCTGAATGGGTACGAAGAGCGTGTACATTCCTGGTTATCTCCTGTCCTTGTGCCCTGGTTATCTCTGTTCCAATGAGTTTCTTCTCTGGTATCGGTGCTGCTTCTAAAAAGGGTGTTCTGGTGAAGGGAAGCAATTATCTGGAGATCATGTCAAAGCTTCATACAGTGGTATTTGATAAGACAGGTACGCTGACGAAGGGTGAATTTAAGGTGGCTCGGATCTACAGTGTGGATGAGGAAGCAGATACAGCCGGGAATGGAGAAAATGAAAGTGGCGAAAGTGCTGAAAATGGCACAGATCCCAGAAGTGAAAAGCAGAGAAAGGTACTGGAACTGGCTGCACTGGCTGAAAGCTATTCGGATCATCCGATCTCACGGTCTATCAGGGATGCATGGGGAAAGAAACTGGATCAGAGCAGAGTAAGTGATGCCCAGGAAATCTCCGGTCATGGCGTGAAGGTTAAGATCGATGGGAAAATGGTACTAGCAGGCAATGGCAAGCTGATGGATGAGAAAGGAATTTCTTATACGGAGTGCGATTCTATAGGTACAGTTGTATATGTGGCAGAAGATGGCAGATTCCTGGGCTCGATCGTCATTGCAGATGGCATCAAGGATGGTGTGAAAGATGCGATCCAAAGACTGAAGCGGGCTGGTGTTTCTAAGACTGTGATGCTGACTGGCGACAGACGTAATGTAGCGGAGGCAGTAGCGAAGGAAATCGGTCTGGATGAGGTTCATGCCCAGCTGCTTCCTGGTGATAAGGTAGATGCAGTGGAATCGCTGATGAAATTTCTTCCGGAAAGTAAAAAACTGGCTTTTGTTGGTGATGGCATTAATGATGCACCGGTGCTTTCCAGGGCGGATGTGGGAATCGCTATGGGAAGTATGGGATCGGATGCGGCAATCGAGGCTGCGGATGTGGTGCTCATGGATGATGATCCGGGAAAGATCGCGGATATTGTAAGAATCTCCAGAAAGACTATGGGGATCGTTATGCAGAATATTGTGTTTGCACTGGGGGTTAAGTTTGTGGTCCTGGCTATGGGAGCTTTTGGTGTGGCGAATATGTGGGAAGCGGTTTTTGCGGATGTTGGTGTTTCGGTGATCGCGATTTTGAATGCTATGAGGGCGTTGAAAGCGTGATGTGCCATGAGAATCTGGGAGATTGGTGATCGTGGGATTTTCTGAGTTGTGACAGGCTGGAAACTGGCAGCTGTGAGGTTGTGAAGCGTGAAAGAAACGGCCTTACATTTCACTTATCATTGTCCACTGGCTTTCGATTTGCACCTGTTCGCCTGCATCGGACTTTGTCCGCTGCATTCGGACAGCTGCACTCAAGATGTGGACAATTGATAAGTGAAATGACGGCCTGCGTAATCCATGATAAAGCAGTGGGGAGAATAATGGCGTTACAATATTACAGCTGTTCTGAAATCCAGCGTATCGCTAACCCCATCCAGCTTTCACAATAAGGCGCCAGATATTTCTGATCGATTCCCTGGGTTTCTTCTGTTCCAAGGGCGATCCCGTGGGGGCCCATCGGATACAAATGTGCTTCCACGTTTACTCCGGCCTTTCTTAAAGCCTGTAAAAGCAACAGGCTGTTCTCTACTGGCACTGACTGATCCGTCCAGGTATGCCATAAAAAAGTTTTTGGAACCTGAGGACCCACTTGATACTCCAAGGACAGAAGCCTGCGAAGTTCCATATCTTTCTTAGAAGCCTCAGTCCCCATAAGACATTCAAATGACCCTTTATGACAATATTCTTCGGAAGTGATAACCGGATAACAAAGGATCATCCCATTGGGCTGTATCATCTCCGGCTTCACTTCCAAAGCCTTATACAGCCATTCCTTATTCCAGAAAGTTCCAAGGCAGCACGCCAGATGTCCGCCTGCAGAAAATCCGGAAACAGCGATCCGCTTTACATCTACATTCCACTCATTTCCATGTTCACGTATCAGCTTCATGGAAAGCGCCAGCTCCATAAGTGCCCGTGGAAATACATCCGGCACCAGGCTGTAGTGAAGCACAAAGACATGAAAACCAGCTGCCAGATACTTCATAGCGATCGGTTGATCTTCACGTCCCGAAAGTTTATGATAGCCGCCGCCCGGACAAAGCAGGACAGCCGGTCTTTTTTTATCCGTGATCCCTTCTACTGGTTCCAGGATATAAGCAGTAAGATCTGCCGGAGCACCAAAAACAGGATTTCCGGTCTGTTCAGGATCCACTGCAATAGAAATATGTTTTACTTTCATATGTACACGTCCTTTCTTTGGAAAGATTATTTCTTCGGAAAAACTCTCATTCTGCAAAAAAAGACGGCCACCACCAGTGACCGCCCCGTCCTTCTTTTTCAAACTATTTTTGTTTATTCATCTTCTTTCATATCAGCAGGAAGCTCATTTCCCTGTGTGATATGCTTCTTGATCGCCTGGAAGCTTTGGGCACTGAGTACATGCTCGATCTTGCAGGCATCTTCCACAGCTGTCTTTTCATCCACGCCCAGATAGATCAGCCAGTTAGACAGCATAATGTGACGTTCATACATTTTATTAGCAATATCCTGACCGGTCTGTGTCAAAGTAATATGGCCCTGGTCAGTCATGTGGATATAGCCATTTTCGCGCAGGTTCTTCATGGCAACGCTGACACTTGGTTTGGAAAAGCTTAATTCATTTGCAATATCAATGGAACGCACGTAAGGCTTATGCCTGCTGAGCATAAATATAGTTTCCAGATAATTTTCCGCAGATTCCTGTATTTTCACAACAACACGTCCTTTCATCAGATCTCAAAGTAGCCGTAGAGCGCATCTGAAAATCGCGGCAAAAATTTTCAGACACGCTCCCACTAAGTACAATAATTTTAACATAGAAAAACCATATTTACAAGTAATGGAAATGGTAATAAATCCTTATTGATAAAATTCCCTGAAAAACAAAATCTGGCATGGAAATAAGAGGCCTGGCGGAACTTTAACTGGGAATTACTGGGCTTTAACTTCTTTCCACATTTCATTGTAAATATTATCTGTATCATCTCCAAGATAACGGAGAATCTCACTGTTTTTCATTGCCGGGGAATCCATATCCGGGAACAGGGCTTTGTTATCCTGAAGCTCCTTATCAGAAAGCTCATAAGCGCCTGTATTCGGGGTAGAATACGTAATGTAGTCAAAGTTTTTCTTTGCAATATCCGGACGGCACATGAAATTGATCCATTGTTCTGCAGCTTCTTTGTTTTCTGCATTTTTTGGAATTACCCAGGAGTCGATCCAGAGAGTAGTTCCTTCATCTGGAACCACATATTCCAGGTCATAATTCAGGCCAAGCTCTTCAATCTGTTCCTGGATGTAAAGCATTTCGCCGGAGTAGATCACACCTTCCGCAGCTTCTCCATTGATCATTTTATCTCTTACCTGGTCGATAACATAAGCCTGGACAAGGGGTTTCTGTTCGATCAGCATATCTCTTGCCTGCGCCAGTTCCTCCGGGTCAGAAGTATTTAAAGAATATCCTTTCTGTTTCAATGCGATCATAAATGCATCACGGATACTGTTCTGCATCAAGATCTCATCTGCCAGCTTGGGATCCCACAGGTCAGCCCAGCTGGTTGGCTTTGGTACGCCTAACTGTTCTAACATCTGCTTATTATAAAGGATACCTACAGTACCCCAGCAGTAAGGAACGGAATACTTATTGTCCGGGTCAAATCCCTGGGACATTTTCCAGTAAGGATCCCCGATCTGATCTGCATTGGGGATATTATCATAATCCAGCTCTGCCAGTATATTATTATCGATCATTCTCTGGATCATATAGTCTGAAGGGCAGACTACATCGTATTTAACTCCCCCAGCCTCTACAACCGGATACATTTCCTCATTGGTCTCAAAAACGTCATAGATAACGGAAATGCCCGTTTCATCTTCAAACTGGGTAATAACATCCTCGTCAATATATTCGCCCCAGTTATATACTTTTAAAGTACCGCCGCCGTTTTCTGCTCCTGGAACTCCTAAAATAGCAATGGATATCACACAGGAGCCTACAGCAACAGCTGCGGCAGCCCAGAATGTACGCATTTTCATGATAGCTTAGATCCTCCAGTCTCCGATATTAGTCTTTTTCCGGCTGTTTCCGAAAATTTGCAATAAGCAGTACCACCAGCACCACCACAAAGATAACGGTGCTTAAGGCATACATGGAAGGACGGATACCGCGGCGCACTTCACTGTAGATCAAGGTAGACAGAGTATTGATGCCGGCGCCCTTTGTAAAATGGGTGATAATGAAATCATCCAGTGACATGGTAAATGCCAGCAGAAAACCGGAGAGGACACCTGGCATGATATCCGGGAAAACTACCTGGAAAAAGGCATAAGCCGGAGAAGCGCCAAGGTCTAAAGCCGCCTCATAGGTGGAGCGATCCGTCTGCTTTAATTTCGGCATAACACTTAAGATAACATAAGGAATGTTAAAGGTGATATGGGAAATGAGCACGGTCTTAAAGCCAAGGGAGATCCCAAAGGCAATAAATGCAAGCATCAGTGAGATACCGGTGACGATATCCGCGTTTAACATGGGAATGTTAGAGATTCCCATAAAAATATTTTTGGACACAGGCTTCATGTGGTTGATGGCGAGGGCTGTCACAGTTCCAATGATAGTTGCCACCAGTGCGGAGATCATTGCCACAAGCAGTGTGGTGTATAAGGCGTACATGATCGCCCGGCTTTGGAACATCTGTGTATACCAGCTAAGTGTAAAGCCGCCCCAGTGGGTCCTTGATTTTGACTGGTTAAAAGAAAGGACCATCATGGTGAAGATTGGGGCATAAAGGAAGATAAGGATAATCACTAAATAAAAGTCGGAAATAAACTTCCGAAACCGTTCTTTGCCTTTTGTCATTAGAATGCCGTCCCTTCTCCGTTTTTATCATATTTTGCGATCATGGCCATACTGATAAGTATAAATACCATTAAGACCAGAGACAGACCGCTTCCCAGGTGCCAGTTATTTCCCTTTGTAAACTCCTGTTCAATTACATTACCGATCAGAAGGATCTTGCTTCCGCCTAACAGGTCGGAGATAACGAAAGTAGTGAGGGAGGGCACGAATACCATGGTAATACCGCTGATGATACCAGGAAGGCTTAAAGGCAGCCAGATGTAAAATAAAGTCTGTAAGGTGTTGGCACCTAAGTCTTTTGCGGCGTTGATGGTGTTGTCGTCAATTTTTGCAAGTACGTTGTAGATGGGCAGTACCATAAATGGAAGGAAGTTATATACCATTCCAAGAACGATAGCTGCAGGAGTGTTGATCAGGTTCTGCTTCGGCAGATGGAGCCAGGTTAAGATTCCATTGATCACACCGTTTCGCTCAAGTAATGTCTGCCATGCCATAGTACGCAGTAAAAAGTTCATCCACATAGGAAGGATGAAGATAAATACAATAAAGCCGCTGGCAGAACTGCCTCTTCCACGAAGGATCATGGCAAGAGGATAAGCAAGGATCAGGCAGAGGATCGTACTGACCAGTGACAGTCCAAGAGACAGCCACAAAGCCTTCCAGTGATCCGGATTCATAATGGCAGTAATATTTGCCAGTGTCAGGCTGCCATTCTTATTAGTAATGCCGAACCAGAAAATAAGGGCGAGGGGGATAATGGTAAAACCGATCATCCAGATCAGATAAGGGCCGGAAAGAAGTGCTCTTCCTAAGGTCGCGGATTTCTTTTCATCATTCATTGACTCCGATCGCCTCCTCATCTTCAGAAGCAGGTTTGTTCATGATCTGAATGTCAAAAGGATCCACATGGATACCTACCTGCTGGCCAACAGGGAACATATCAGTAGAGTGTACCAGCCACTCAAAGCCATCCGGGGTGGTTACTTCCATTTCATAATGGACACCCTTAAAGATCAGGTGGGTGACAATACCCTGGAGAGTGCCTTCCTCCGGCTTTAACAGGTCGATATCCTCAGGACGGATCACAACGTCAACCGGTTTATTATTTCCGAATCCTTTATCAACACAGGCAAATCTGGCGCCGAAGATCTCAACCAGTTCATCATGGATCATCAGGCCTGGCACAATATTGCTTTCTCCGATAAAGTCTGCAACAAAGGCATTTTCCGGTTCATTGTAGATCTGTTCCGGGGAACCCATCTGCTGGATATAGCCCTGGTTCATGACCACAATGGTATCAGACATGGTAAGTGCCTCTTCCTGGTCATGGGTAACATAGATAAAGGTGATCCCCAGCTCATTTTTCAGGCGGATCAGCTCATACTGCATGTCCTGGCGCAGCTTCAGATCCAAAGCGCCTAAAGGCTCATCAAGGAGCAGTACCCGCGGCTCATTTACAATAGCTCTTGCAATAGCGATACGCTGCTGCTGGCCACCGGAAAGAGAGGTAACATCTCTTTTTTCAAAACCGGACAGGTTTACCAGTTTTAATGCATATTTGATCTTATCGTCAATATAGCTTTTAGGTTTGTTTTTGATCTTCAGGCCGAAAGCAATGTTTTCGGCAATGGTCATATGGGGGAATAAGGCGTATTTCTGGAATACGGTGTTTAACTGGCGTTTATTTGGCGGCAATTTGGTGATATCCTGACCGTCGAAGATAACAGTTCCCTTATCCGGCGGGGTGAAACCACCGATAATACGCAAAGTGGTGGATTTTCCGCATCCGCTGGGGCCGAGTAAAGTTACGAAACTATTTTCTTTTATAGAAAGACTCAGGTCATCTAAGACCATTTCTCCGTCAAAGCTTTTTGAAATATGCTGTAAATCGATCAATGGCTGGCTCATGTACACAGTTCTCCTTTTCGTATGTGATGTCCTCTCGGAGTCTTTCCTGCACCTGCCTTTGTGGCTGATTTTCCGCCAGTCGCACCCGAATTTCATCAACGTACGCACCGCGTACGCCTCAGAAATTTGGGCACAACTGACAAAAAATCTTCTCACAAAATCAGGCACAGAAAGATTCCGAGAGAACATATGTGATATACTAGTACATCGTTTCGTAAACGGTGTGCTAGATTAAAAACTTGGTGGTGAGCTGACCCAGATCAGAACTGCCCCGCTTTTACTGGACAGAAAATGGGTCTTGTCAGCTGTATAATAAAAGGATTCCCCTTTTTTGGCTTTATAAGTCTTATTTCCAAGATGAATGGATACGGTTCCCTGAAGGATATAGCCGAATTCTTCTCCTTCATGAGGTGTATCCGGACAGGTGGAACCTCCGGCCTCAAGGGTAAGATAAATAGGTTCCATGGTATTTTTCTGGGCATTGGGAATGATCCATTTGATCTCGTTTTTATATTCGGTGTCAACCTTGACAAAATAGTCCTGTTTTCCGAATACGATCTGTTCATCAGGAGCCTCATTGAAAAACTCCCCGATGCTGGTTCCAAGGCACTGCAGGATGTCCATAAGGGTGGTGATAGAGGGGGATGTTAAGTTGCGCTCCAGCTGGGAGATAAATCCCTTGGAAAGCTCTGAACGGTCTGCCAGCTCTTCCTGTGTCAGACCCTTTAAAACGCGCAGTTCTTTCAGCTTGTTGCCGATATCCATGATAGCCTCCTGTTTTTGAATTGTTCCTGATACTGGATTGCTCCCTGTATCATACACAAAGTTTACAAATACTAACTGAATGTAAAAATAAGCAAAAAGTTTAGTGTTATTAAACAAAGACGAGTTCCATTATACATTAAATGAGAAGAGTGTCAATACTTTTTCTGAAACTTAAAGGTTAACAAATGAACAAAGTTATGATATGATGAACGCAAGGAAAAATAAGCGCCGCTTGCGGCATTTATTTTTCAGGCGTTCATCAACGAGCAGGCCGTCTGCGATAGCAGACAGTTGAGCACGTCAGTGCGTGCCTGCGAGTGGGCAAGGAAAAATAAGCGCCGCTTGCGGCATTTATTTTTCAGGCGTTCATCAACGAGCAGGTCGTCTGCGATAGCAGACAGTTGAGCACGTCAGTGCGTGCCTGCAAGCGGATCGCAAAAGTATGCGAGAGCAGAAAACACAGATAAATGTTCTCTCGGAGTCTTTTCTGTACCTGCTTTTGTGGCTGATTTCCCGCCAGTCGCACCCGAATTTCATCAATGTACGCACCGCGTACACCTCAGAAATTTGGGCACAACTGACAAAAAATCTTCTCACAAAATCAGGCACAGAAAGATTCCGAGAGAACATATAAAATCCAGGGAGGTAAGCTGTATGAGCGGTAAGTATATGGCGTATGTGGGTTCCTATTCCTATACAGGAAAGGCAAAGGGAATCACTGTATTTGATGTAGATGTAGAAAATGGAATGTTTAAAGAGCGCTGTGAGATCGAAGTGGATAATTCTTCCTATGTAATTGCATCCAGTGATGGCAAGACTCTGTACTCCATCGCAGATGAAGGAGTTGTATCTTTCCGCATCCTTCCAAACGGAAGCCTGGCACGTTTAAACAGCTCATCCATCAGAGGAATGAGAGGCTGCCATCTGTGTACAGATGAGGAGGATAAGTACGTTTTCGTATCTGGTTATCATGATGGAAAGACAACTGTATTAAACTTAAATCCAGACGGTTCTGTAGGAAAGATCGTAGATGGCGTATTTGACAGAGGCTACGGCAGTGTGGCAGAGCGAAACTTCCGCCCACATGTGACCTGCACCAGAAGAATGCCAGACAATCGCTTTGTCCTTAGTGTGGATAATGGTATTGACCAGGTTAAGATCTACCGTTTTAATGACAAAGAGCAGAAATTAGTCCAGGTAGATGCTATCCGCTGTGATCTGGAGTCTGCACCGAGACATTTCCGTTACAGTAAGGATGGAAAGTTTATTTATTTAATGTATGAATTAAAGAAGGCGATCGAGGTATATACCTACAAGACCGGGGACAGGGCGCCTGTGATCGAAAAGATCCAGACCATCTCTACTACCTCTACCAAGAATCCGGACAACCTAACTGCAGCCTGTGCCATGAGAATGTCTATTGACCAGAAATATATATATTGCACCAATGCAGGAGAAAATACCATTAGTGTTTACAAAAGAGATGAGGAAACAGGACTTTTATCTATGATATGCTGCCTGCCTATCAGCGGTTCATATCCAAAGGATGTAGCTGTATTCCCGGACGGAAAACATATTGCTTCTGTAAACCATGACAGCGGAACGATCAGCTTCTTTAAGGTTGATTATGAAAAAGGACTTTTAGTAATGAGCGGAAGAAGTGTTCCGGTAAATGAACCGAACTGCTGCGCTATTGTTAAAATAGGAGAAAAATAACATGTCAGGTTCAGTATACGGAACGATTTTTAAGATAAGCACCTGGGGAGAATCCCATGGATCAGGTGTTGGTGTTGTAGTAGATGGCTGTCCTGCAGGACTTCTGTTAAATGAAGAAGATATCCAGAAATATTTAGACAGGAGAAAACCGGGGCAGAGCAGATTTACCACAGCCAGAAGCGAAGGGGATAAGGCAGAGATCTTGTCCGGCGTTTTTGAGGGAAAAACAACAGGAACACCCATTTCCATTGTGATCCGCAATACCGACCAGCGTTCCCATGATTACAGCAATATCATGGATGTGTACCGTCCGGGCCATGCTGATTATACCTTTGATGAAAAATATGGTTTCCGGGATTACCGGGGCGGTGGACGTTCTTCCGGAAGAGAGACCATTGGAAGGGTAGCAGCGGGAGCAATAGCAGCCAAACTGTTAGAAAGTCTTGGGATCACGGTTCAGGCATATACCAGTGCCGTGGGACCTGTAAAGATCGATCACAGCCATATGGATATGGAAGAAATTTCCAAAAACCGCTTATATATGCCGGACAAGGCTGCAGCAGCAGAGGCAGAAAGCTACATGGAAGATATGATGCAGCGCAGAGATTCCTGCGGTGGTGTGGTAGAGTGCGTGATCAGGGGACTTCCTGCAGGTGTAGGAGAACCTGTTTTTGATAAGCTGGACGCTGCACTGGGAAAAGCTGTTATGTCAATTGGCGCTGTGAAAGGTTTTGAGATCGGAGATGGCTTTGAAGCAGCAGCTTCTTTAGGATCCCGGAATAATGACAGCTTTGTAATAGGAAAAGACAAAAAAACGCAAAAAGTGACCAACCATTCCGGCGGTACCTTAGGAGGTATGAGTGATGGAAGCACGATAGTGATGCGGGCGGCATTTAAACCGACTCCTTCTATTTCCCAGGTACAAAAGACAGTAGACCGCTATGGAAAAGAACAGGAGATCCAGATTAAGGGCCGTCATGACCCGGTGATCGTGCCAAGAGCCGTTGTAGTAGTGGAGGCAATGGCTGCACTTACAGCAGCAGACCTGCTTTTAATGTCCATGACATCCAGATTGGATCGTATTAAAAAATTTTTTAATAAAGAGGAGATTTAATATTTATGAAGATCGCAATGGGCAATGATCATTCCGCAATTGAACTGAAGAACATTATCAAGGAATTTGTAGAAAGCAAAGGATACGAGGTGATCGATCTGGGAACCAACAGCACAGAAAGCTGTGATTATCCTGTTTACGGCGAGAAAGTAGGCCGTGCAGTAGCTTCCGGCGAAGCTGATCTGGGTATTGCTATCTGCGGTACCGGTGTAGGCATCTCTTTAGCAGCAAACAAGGTAAAAGGCATCCGTGCCTGTGTATGCAGCGAGCCATATACTGCAAAGCTTTCCAGAATGCATAATAACTCCAATGTACTTGCATTTGGCGCAAGAGTTGTAGGCAGTGAGCTGGCTAAGATGATCACAGAAGCATGGCTGGATGCAGAATTCGAAGGCGGCCGTCATGAGCGCCGTGTCCAGATGTTAATGGATATTGAAAACAGATAATGGATGAACTTTGCGCTAAAACGCACAATAACTGCAAACGATCAGGCGTTCCGAATAAGATCAGGTTTCGGAACGCCTGAAATTATATAGGGAAGAGATCATTATTATGGTAGATGTAACCTATTTTAACATGCTCTTAAATATTGGGCTTCTTGTACTGATCGCGGCTCTTCTTACGAATCTGGAGTTTGTCAGGACGCTGTTTTTAGAGGAACAGAGCAGTATATTTTCAAAAACAGCACTTGCGGTGATCTTTGGTATCATCAGTATCGTATCTACATACACAGGGACGTACACAGATGGGGCGATCATCAATACCCGTGTGATTGGTGTACTGGCAGCAGGACTTTTAGGCGGACCCTATGTGGGGATGTTAACAGCACTGATCGCAGGTATTCATCGATATCTGTTTGATATTGGCGGTTTTACAGCTGTATCTTGTGCTGTGTCTACTTTGGTTGAAGGGATTTTGGGGTCTGTATTTTCTGCAAGGTTTAAATCAGGGAAAATGAAGCAGGCAGAAATCTGTGTTTTGACAGCAGCAGCGGAAGTGGGGCAGATGGTCATTATCCTTCTGATCTCAAAACCTTTTGATGCAGCCTGGCATTTGATCCGTCAGATCGCTGTTCCTATGATTATGATGAATTCTTGCGGTATGCTTATTTTCTTAAGGACCTTTGATATGGTATTTATCCGGAAAGAAGGGCAGTTTGCAGAAAAAATGCGCCTGTGTTTCGGGATCGTGGATCAGAGTTTGCCACATTTGAGAAAAGGCCTCAGAAGTAAAGAAGATATGGAAGCAGCTGCACAGATTATTTTTCACTCAATCATCTGCTCGGCAGTTGTGATCACAGATATGGAAAAGATACTTGCGATCCGCACCAAAAAAGCCTATGAGTGTCTGGCAGATCCAGGTTTTCTTACACCTGTGTTACAATCGGTCACAGATCTGAAACCTACGTATTTTCAACAGGCAGATTTTCCTGACAATATGAAAAATGTGTTAAAGGATCAGATTATTGTAACGGCACCATTGTTAGAAGGAGAACATGCCATTGGCGGGCTGACAATTGTGCTAAAAAAGCGCAGGCATGCTGTACAGATGGACTTAAAATTCATGGAAGAGCTTGCAAGGCTGTTTTCTACCCAGCTGGAATTATCCAATCTGGAATACCAGAAGAAACTTCGCAGGCAGGCAGAATTGAAGGCACTGCAGTCCCAGGTAAACCCTCATTTTCTTTATAATGCTTTAAATACGATCTCCTTTATCTGCCGTGAAAACGCTGAAAGAGCACGGGAGCTGTTGCTTACTCTTGCTTCTTATTACCGGCAGACACTGGAAAATGAGCAGTATATGTTAAACTTACATACAGAGCTTTATCATATAAATACATATCTGGAGCTGGAGAAAGCCAGATTTGAGGAGAAACTTCAGGTGACTATGGATATAGAAGAAGATTTTGACTGTATGGTACCTTCCTTTATCCTTCAGCCTCTGGTGGAAAATGCCATCCGCTACGGAGCTGATAGAAATGGGATTCGTACGGTTATGATCTGTGCCTGTTATGCAAAAGATACCTATGGGCATAAATGCGTTCATATTGCAGTAAAAGATAACGGAAAAGGATTTCCAAAAGAAATGCTGGAGCAGTTTTACTGTGGAGAAAATGGAAACAGAGTAGGACTTAAGAATGTACACGAGCGTTTAAAGAGCATTTACGGAAATGAAAGTGGCCTTCTGCTTCAGAATACACAAGAAGGTGCCTGCGTTTCTTTTGACATACCAGAAGCAACACATGCAGAATAACACTTGAAAAGGGAAAAAGCCAGAAAAAGAGGAGAAAACAAATGAAAATAGCAGTTGTTGATGATGAACGTCCGGCAAGAAAAGAACTGATCAGCCAGATTTTAGATATAAAACCGGATTGCATTGTAAAGGAAGCAGACAGTGGCGGGAGCGCTTTAGAACTATTTAATAAGGAAGATGATTTTGATATGCTTTTTATTGATATCAACTTAAATGATATGGAAGGAACAACTTTGGCAGCAACGGTAAAAAAACTTTTTCCCCAGGCAAAGATTGTGTTTGCTACTGCCTATTCCCGCTATGCAGCCAAGGCATTTGAAATGGAGATCGATGATTATATTTTGAAGCCTTTTGATCCGGACCGGGTACGTCATGTAATTGAAAAATGTATGAAAGATCCTGAACAAAGCAAAGAACAGGCAGAGGCAGTCCGGGGAATAGCAGTGGGGGCATCTGTCAGGATTCCGGTCCAGGTAAATCACAGCATCCGTTTTTTAGATATATCTCAGATCATATATGGGGAAACACAGGGGAGGGGGACACTGCTTCATACAAAAACAGGAAGCTACGAGGTAAATCAGTTGCTAGGTGATCTGGAGAAAAAGCTGCATCTATATGGCTTTTTCAGGATTCACAAAAGCTATTTGGTAAATCTGGAATGCATTACGGAAATATTTCCGTGGACAAGAAATGGTCTTGCTCTGAAATTAAAGGGATATGAAAACACAGTTCTTCCTGTGGGAAGAGAAAAGCTAAAGACTTTAAAACAGATCTTAAACATATAATACGGACCTGGCTGCTGTTTATTCCTTCAGGATTGCCGTTTATGTATGACAGACTGCCGTTCATGCAAAAACTCTTTTAAAATTGTTTTTATTGAAGTACAATGAGGACGCTCAAAGAAAAAAATGGGCAAAATAAACAATTTATAAGGAGGGGACATATGTTAAGTTTTATCATTTGTCTGGTTTTGCTGATCGGAGGTTATTTTGTTTACGGCAATATTGTAAATAACATTTTCAGCCCCGATGATCGTGAAACGCCGGCGGTAAAGATCAATGATGGTGTAGATTATGTAGTCATGCCTCAGTGGAAATTGTTTCTGATCCAGTTATTAAATATCGCTGGATTAGGACCGATCTTTGGTGCACTTCAAGGCGCACTCTGGGGGCCTGTGGTATTTTTATGGATCACATTTGGTACTATCTTCGCTGGTGGTGTCCATGATTTTTTCTCTGGTATGATGTCTGAAAGAAATGATGGTGCATCTATCTCCGAAGTATGCGGTATTTATCTGGGACATCTGATGCAGAATGTAATGCGTGTATTCAGTGTAGTACTTCTTGTTATGGTAGGTACTGTATTTGCAGTAGGACCTGCAGGTCTTATTGTGACATTGTTTGGAAACAGCGGTGTAAGCGGACTGGCAGCCAATAAAGAATTGTGGCTGTGGATCATTCTGGCTTATTACTTTATCGCAACATTCATTTCCATTGATAAGATCATTGGTAAGATATACCCGATTTTTGGTATCTGTCTGATCATCATGGCACTGGGCGTTGCATTTGGTATTTTCACAAAACCGGAATATACGATCCCAGAGATTTGGACTAATTTTAGAAATATGCATCCAAGTGCAACTCCAATATGGAGCTTTATGTTTATTACTGTTGCATGCGGTGCAATTTCCGGTTTCCATGCAACACAGTCTCCGTTGATGGCACGCTGCATGAAGTCAGAAAAGCAGGGACATTTTGTATTCTATGGTGCCATGGTATGCGAAGGCGTTATCGCGCTGATATGGGCTGCAGCTGGCTGTTCCCTGTATGAGGTAACAGGTGGATTAAATACAGGTCTTGCTGAGATCATGAAGAATGGTCAGTCAGCAGCAATCTATGATGTATGTAAGAAAACAATGGGTGGTGTTGGTATTGCCCTCGCAATGTTAGGTGTTATCGCATGCCCGATCACTTCTGGTGATACAGCATTCAGAAGTGCCAGACTGACACTGGCTGACTGGTTTAAGATCGATCAGAAACATTGGAAAAATCGCTTATATTTGTGTGTTCCGCTATTAGGTATAGGTGCTATTGTTGGACATATGGATTACAGCATTGTATGGAGATATTTCAGCTGGACCAATCAGACGCTGGCTATGATCGTTTTGTGGACTGCAGCAATGTATCTGTATAAGGCAAAAAAGAATTACTGGATCGCAGCAGTACCTGGCACTTTTATGAGTGCGGTATCCATGACGTATTTCTTCTGCGCACCAGAGTGCCTGAATCTGGGGGTTGGTGTTGCATATCCGGTCGGTTTGATCCTGGCAGTTGTATTCCTGGGGATTTTCCTTCATGCAACAAAGAAACAGCAGCAGGCTGCATAACTATAAAAGATGTATAAAAAAGGGAGGCGGATCGGTATGTTCTTAAAGCCGCAAAAACTTGGAAATGATGGATTATCTGAAGAAGAGCTTCTGGCAGACCGGAAAAACTGCAAAAAGATCGGTCCCTGCGGGGTTGGTAAAAAGGCACTGTATCTGAACAGCTTTTATATTGACCGCCAGTATTATATACCGGTCAGATCCGTTTCCCGTGTTTTTAAGCGTGTTGCTATGAGCAAAGGAGGATTCAGCGGGAAAGGTATGTTTGCTACGATCCCTTATCTGGTAGTTGTATATGAGGATGGTAAGGAAAAGCAGTGTAACTTTAAATATGAAGATCAGGTGGACATATTTCTTTCATGGATCCGGCAGGATTTTCCCCAGATCAAAACAGTCAGTCATGCAGCGGAAGTCCGCATGGCAGAAGAAGAGAAACTAAAGAGGCAGAAAAAAACAGTACCACTAAGTGAAAAAGCAGGGGAAACAGTAGAACAGCTGCTTGAGGCAAAAGAGTATCTGGAACAAAAACCAGTGCTTTTTACAGAGCTTTCCAATGCGGCCCGTAAAAAACGTACATATGAACAGACAAAACCTTATTATAAATGGGGAGCGTTATTTTTCGTTCTTTTAGGTATAGCAGCTTTGACATACGGTGTTATTTCCCTAAGGACGCAGGCACCTTTTGCAGTATGGTTTGTTTTGTTTGGTATTGCAGCGATCTTTCTTTTTTCTGGAGCCAATGTAATGCCGACCAGCCGCAATAACCGGGAAGCCATTGAAAGCCGGCTTGCAGCAGCAGAAGAGGCAGTGGAAAAATATGGCAAAGATTATACTAAAGGAATGCAGATCCCATTTCGTTATCTGCATCCTGTTACTCTTCAATGGATGATCCAGGTGATCTGTCAGGGACGGGCAGACAGCCAGATAGCAGCCTTGGAACAGGTAAAAGCAGACCTGAAACAGGTTAATTCCCAGGTTCAGGTATCTCAGGAAGAGTATGATGAGATTATGGCCATAAAGCCATTGTTTCTTATAAATGATTATCAATAAATATTTCCAGCGGGATCTGTCTTGACAGAATCCCATCTGTTCTTTATACTGAAAACTGTATTAGGCAGAAGCCTTGATCCACGTCTGTTAGGGAAAATTCCCTGACAGGCGTTTTTTTTGCCAAAGCATATGGAGAACACGCCAGTGGCGCGTTCACTGATTCAGGAGGAGGTTACGATGGAAACAAAAGCAGAAAACTGGAAAGACCATGCACAGAAAGCAGGTTCCCTGGCTGTGGTCATATTGGGAAATATATTGTATGCACTGGCTGTGAAACTGTTTTTAATGCCGGCGGGGCTGCTGACAGGCGGAACTACAGGTATTGGTCTGGCATTAAACCGTACCTTTGGAGTGCCGGTAGCTTCTTTTGTATTTATATTTAATGTGACCATGCTTCTTATCGGCTGGAAGGTTATGGGACGTAAATTTGCCCTTACAACGGTTGTGAGTACCTTTGTTTATCCGATCGCCCTTGGATTTTTTGAAAAGCTTTTCGGCGATCTTGTATTGACACAGGATCTGTTTTTATGCACTGTTTTTTCGGGACTTGGCATTGGCGGTTCATTAGGGATCGTGATCCGTGCAGGCGCATCTACTGGTGGTATGGATATTCCCCCTCTGGTGCTGAACTATTATTTCAAGATCCCGGTCTCTGTTTCCATGTATGTGTTTGACTTTTGCATCCTTTTGGTCCAGGCAGTAGGAAATCCGCCGGAAAAGGTACTTTATGGTCTGATCCTGGTCATGACCTATACACTGGTTTTAGATAAACTGATGTTAATGGGAACTACCCGTACAGAAGTAAGAGTCATCAGCGAACATGCTCAGGAGATCCGCGAAGCCATCCTGGCAGAAATGGACCGGGGCGTGACAATGTTATCTGGTGAGACCGGCTATTTAAAGAAGCAGACCCAGATGATCTTCAGTGTGATCTCCAACAGGGAAGTGCCAAAGATTGAAAAACTGATCCATACCATCGATCCTGAAAGCTTTATGGTTGTGAACCGTGTCAGTGAAGTCAGCGGACGTGGATTTTCCATGAAAAAACGGTATAGATAAAAATATACAGATAAAAAGCCGGAAAACAGGATTAAACCTGTTGACATTTTGCCGCAGGTTGTGTTATTTTAAGTTCAGATATCAGGGAGTAGTTCACACCGGTTTTTGGTGTTGTGCTGGTCGTCATCACGCAGCAGGATAGTGAAGATACATTAGACCTGCAGCCGGACAGTACATATGTAAATGGAGCGAGACTTTTATTGCATATTTTTTGTGCAATAAAAGTCCCGCTTTTTTGATTTTAAAGGAACTTTTCCTGGCATACTAAAAGATGTCCTCTCGGAGTCTTCTCATAAAATCAGGTACAAAAAGATTCTGGGAGAACATAAAGAAGGAGTGGAGCATTATGACAGAAAAAAATATGTGGAACCTGTCGCCTGAAGAGGCATTAAAGGCCTGTCAGACATCAGAACAGGGACTGACTACAGAGCAGGCGGGAAAAATACGTCTGGAAGCAGGAGAAAATATGCTCAAAGAGGGCAAAAAGAAAAGCCCGTTTCAGGTCTTTTTAGATCAGTTTAAAGACCTGATGGTAGTGATCCTGATCGGAGCAGCTATTATATCCATGTTTTCCGGAAATGAGGAAAGTACCATCGTTATTTTCGCTGTCCTTGTAATGAATGCAGTCCTGGGAACCATACAGCATGTAAAGGCAGAAAAATCACTGGCGAGTTTAAAACAGCTGTCAGCACCGGCGGCAAAAGTAATAAGGGATGGCATAAAACAGGAAATGCCGGCCAAAGATGTGGTGCCGGGAGATATCCTGGAATTAGAAGCAGGAGATATGGTAGCTGCAGACGGAAGGATCCTTCATAATTATTCCCTTCAGGTAAATGAAAGCTCCCTTACAGGAGAATCTACCAATGTAGATAAGCAGGAAATGGCCCTGGAAGGGGAAGTGGCGCTGGCAGACCGCACCAACATGGTTTATTCCGGAAGCCTGGTAGCATACGGAAGAGCTACTGTCCTGGTCACAGCTACAGGTATGAATACAGAGATCGGTAAAATAGCCGGACTGATGAACAGCGCGCAAGAGCGGAAAACACCCCTTCAGAAAAGTCTGGATCAATTCAGCGGGAAGCTGGCAGTGCTGATCATGATAGTCTGTGCGCTGGTGTTTGCTCTTTGCATGTTCCGGAAAATGACTCTTCTGGATTCACTGCTTTTTGCAGTGGCTCTGGCAGTAGCAGCCATACCGGAAGCCCTGACTTCCATTGTGACCATTGTCCAGGCCTTTGGTACCCAGAAAATGGCAAAAGAAAATGCTATTATCAAGAAGTTAAAGGCCGTAGAAAGTCTGGGCTGCGTATCTGTGATCTGTTCTGATAAAACAGGTACACTGACCCAGAATAAAATGACGGTCCAGCAGGTGTATGTAGACGGAAAAGTCATAAATGGCATAGACATGGATATTACTGACCAGACCCAGAGGTATCTGCTTTATGATGCAGTGCTTACCAATGATTCCAGCATTGTAGATGGAAAAGGCATTGGAGATCCTACAGAATATGCTCTTCTTGAAATGTTCCGCAATATACAGGTACTTCCGGAAAGCTATTTAGGAAAAATGGGGGTTCATGAGGATGCCCTGCGAAATGTGATGTGCCGTATGGAAGAGGTTCCTTTTGATTCAGACCGGAAACTGATGAGTACAAAATATTATATCCACGGTGTTCCTACGATCCTTACAAAAGGAGCTGTGGATGTGCTGCTGGACCGCTGTGTTAATGTGCGCTACAGTGACGGCATCCGTCCGATGACAGAAGAAGAGAAAGAAAAGATCCGCCTGGAGAATCAGAAATTTTCGGAAAACGGACTTCGTGTGCTGGCATTTGCCTATAAAGAGTCAGAAGAGGTTCTGTGCGTGGACACGGAATGCGGCTATACCTTTTTAGGACTTATTTCCATGGTGGACCCACCAAGACCGGAGTCTGTAAAGGCAGTGGCAGAGGCCGCCCAGGCAGGTATCAAAACGGTTATGATCACTGGTGACCATAAGGTAACAGCTACCGCTATTGCCCGCCATATTGGTATTTTCAAGGATGGTGATATGGCTCTTACAGGAATGGAGCTGGATGCTCTAAGTGATGCAGAGCTGGATGAAAAGATCGATAAAATATCTGTTTATGCCAGAGTTTCACCGGAAAATAAGATCCGTATCGTAGATGGCTGGCAGAGGCGCGGAAATATTGTGTCTATGACCGGTGACGGCGTAAATGATGCCCCGGCATTGAAGAAAGCGGACATTGGCGTAGCAATGGGCATCACAGGAACGGAGGTTTCCAAGGATGCTGCAGCTATGATCCTTGCAGATGATAATTTTGCTACGATCATCAAGGCGGTTGCAAACGGACGTAATGTATACAGAAATATTAAAAATGCAGTGCTGTACCTGCTTTCTGGAAACACAGCTGCTATTTTCACTGTACTGTATACATCCCTTATGGCACTGCCAGTGCCGTTTGCCCCGGTTCAGCTGCTGTTTATCAATCTTCTTACGGATTCGCTGCCGGCTCTTGCCATCGGCATGGAACCGGCAGATGAAGGTCTTTTAAGAGAAAAGCCAAGAGATCCTAAAGAAGGTCTTATGACAAGGGATTTTATGATAAAAATGGTATCCCAGGGTGCAATGATCGCAGTTGCAGTCATCACCGCTTTTTATCTGGGCTTAAAAAATGGTGGTGCGGCTATGGCTTCTACCATGGCATTTTCCACGTTGACTCTGGCAAGACTGTTCCATGGCTTTAACTGCAGAGGCAAACAGTTCATTTTTAAGATGGGCTTTACCACTAATCCTTACAGTATTTACGCATTTGCGGCAGGAGCTGCATTCCTTGGACTGGTTATTTTTATTCCGGGATTGCATGGACTGTTCCAGATACAGACTATGCCTGTAACAGCTATGGTCCAGGTGGCAGTGCTGGCTTTTATTCCTACAGCCATTATCCAGTTAAGACGTAAGATCATAAATGCGTAAAGCAGTGAGTGATCTGATGTCAATGGTATCAAATAAGGAAAAATGTAAAAAAATGTAAAAAATGTGAAAAACTACTTGAAACCCACTTGAAAAGTGGGTAATATAAAAGGCAGCCGTTTTATGGGCTGCCTTTTATACTTTTGCGCTTTTGTGCGAAATGGGCAAAAAGAAAGCGCTTACAAAAAATAAATTGTGCAAATTACAGGAAAACACTATTGACATTACAGAAAATAAGGTCTACAATGACTATAATAATATTACAAAGAATATTAAAAAGAATATCAGGAGGAACAGTAAAATGACAAAGCGTGAAAGAGTAATTGCGGCAATTGAAGGAAAGCATGTAGATGCGATCCCATCATCTTTTTCCCTGCATTTCCCAAAGAATCAGGCAGTGGGTGATGAGGCAGTAGCTGCTCATTTAAAATTCTTTAAAGAGACCGATACAGATATTGTAAAGGTTATGAATGAGCATTTGGTACCTTACTATGGAATGATCCGCACTCCAAAGGATTACTATGAACTGATCCCATCTTTCAGCAGAAATACCAATATCATTGAAGATCAGATCGAAATGACCAAGAAGATCTTAGATGGCGCTGATAAGGATGCTTTTACCATGGGTACCTTACATGGTATGTGCGCTTCCGGTATCCATCCATTAGAGAGAATGGGTGAAGGTTACAATTACGATCAGGTTCGTCAGATGCAGGTAGATTTCCTCCGTTGGGATGAGAAAAAGATGTTAGATTCTATGGAGAGGATTGCTGATGGTATGTGTATCCTGGCAGAAAGATACATCAAGGATGCAGGTGTTGATTCTGTATATTACGCAGGCTTAGGTGCAGAGACCAGATGGTATACAGACGAAGAGTTTGCAAAATGGATCAAGCCATTTGACTTAAAGATCATGAAAGCCATCAAAGATGCAGGCGGCTACTGCTTCTTACATATGTGCAAGAGTGGACTGAACATGAAGAGATATGATGAGGACTACGCTGCACTGTCTGACGTTGTAAACTGGGGTGTATATGAAGCTCCAATGAGCCTGGAAGATGGCAAGAAGCAGTTCCCTGGAAAGACCATCCTTGGCGGATTAGAGAACCGCAGTGGTGTTCTGGTAGATGGTGATGAATATGACGTAAGAAGAGAAGTTATTAAGGTTGTTGAAAACTTCGGAAGAGACAGCTTTATCCTTGGCGCAGACTGCACACTGGCAACAGAGCAGGATCTGAAGCTGGTAAGAGCTGCAGTAGAGCAGGCAAGAAGCTTATAATACACAGATCTTAAGTTAAAGCATGCAGTTGGTTTTGGCCCCGGTATCCCAGGAAAAGAGAAGCGTTTTGGCACAGAAAGAGGCGGTGCCCATCAGGCAGATGAATATATTGAGATTGAACATTTAAAGAAAGCTTTTGAAATTTATGTAGAAGCCATCAAAAAGCTGGATGAAGTAGTTGACTGATCAGAATATATTTTTCTGGGAACTTGACAAAACAGGCTTTTCAGTGGAAAATAAAACATTGGGTGCGAAAGCATTACTAAATCGATCGTAATGTAGGGGAATGTATGCAAAAAGAAACTTTAAAAGAGAGAGTTTATAGAGGAATCTACGAGGCTGTAACAAATGGCGAATATAAGTCAAATGATATTCTTACGGAAAATCAGATGATTGAAAAGTTTGGTGTGAGCAAGTCACCAGTAAGGGAAGCACTGGTAGAACTCTGTAAAGATGGGATTTTAACAAACATTCCCAGAATGGGTTACCAGGTACGGGCTGTTACATTAAAGGAGATCATTGATATTCTGGAATTCAGAGTAGATGTAGAACTTGGGGGATTGAGAAAAAGTTTTCCGATCCTTACAGAGGAAAATATAGCCATGCTCCGGCAGATCGCAGAAAGGCACTCGGCAGATGTAGACCGGGTGGTATTTAAAAACTGGCAGAGGAACTATGAATTCCATACCTATCTGTACTCATTAAATAATAATGTTTACGGCTGTGAGGCATTACAGCAGATGATACACCAGTGTTCACGCTACATTTCCCAGTATTTCCTGTCTGCATGGCAGCGGAAGAATGAGTCCAATGGCCGTTATCATATAGCTGTTGTAGATGCATTGGAAAGACGGAATATTGACGAAGCATGTATGTACCTGGAAAAGGATATACTGGCAGTCAAAGAAGAAATCCTAACGCTGCATTCAATGAACATGTAATGAGCGCAGGGAAAAACAAGCGTCTGCGCAGCAGACATTTGTTTTTCACAAGCCATTAACGAAGATCCCGCCTGCGAAAGCAGGCAGTAGAGCACGCCAGTGCGTGGATCTGAGTATAAAAAAATGAGCGCAGGGAAAAACAAGCGTCTGCGCAGCAGACATTTGTTTTTCACAAGCCATTAACGAAGATCCCGCCTGCGAAAGCAGGCAGTAGAGCACGCCAGTGCGTGGATCTGAGTATAAAAAAATGAGCGCAGGGAAAAACAAGCGTCTGCGCAGCAGACATTTGTTTTTCACAAGCCATTAACGAAGATCCCGCCTGCGAAAGCAGGCAGTAGAGATCTGAGTATAAAAAAGCTCCAGTCCAACCGGACCGGAGCTTTTTTCAGGAATTTCTTTTTATCAAAGCGGATCAGCCAAAGTATCTCTTTAACAGACCCTCGAATGCTCTGCCATGACGAGCTTCATCTTTAGCCATCTCATGAACGGTGTCATGGATCGCATCCAGGTTAGCTGCTTTTGCTCTCTTAGCCAGGTCAAATTTACCAGCAGTAGCGCCGTTCTCAGCAGCAACTCTCATTTCCAGATTCTTCTTGGTAGATGGGGTAACAACTTCACCTAACAGTTCAGCAAACTTAGCCGCATGCTCAGCTTCTTCGTAAGCTGCCTTCTCCCAGTACAGGCCGATCTCAGGATAGCCTTCTCTGTGAGCAACACGAGCCATAGCCAGATACATACCAACCTCTGAACACTCACCTTCAAAGTTAGCTCTTAAATCAGCCATGATATCTTCTGGGGAACCCTGGGCAACACCTACTTCATGTTCACATGCCCAAGAGATCTCATCAGCAGCCTGCTCTTTGAACTTGGAAGCAGGAACGCCGCACTGTGGACATTTTTCAGGTGGATTTTCTCCTTCATAAACATAACCGCATACTGTACAAACCCATTTCTTCATAATGATATTCTCCTTTTCTCTTTTAGATTAAATTTAATAGTATAGGAAACCAGATTTTTCTGGTCACCGTAATATTTTTTCTTGTAATCAATAATAGTAATGATTACTGATATTAATATAATACATTTCTTTTAAATTGTCAAGAGAAATTCTCATTTATTTCTCTTTTTATCCAGTGCTTTTTAGCTGCTTTTTTTAAGAGTATTTTCCGTCTTGTCTTTTTCCATGCACTGATAGCAGTGGCCATAAAATAAAATAGAATGGCTGTCGATCTTTCCGGGGGCTTTTGACTGGACAGAAGCATTCAGACCGGTCATCTCATCCAAATCGATATCGTAGACCTGTCCGCATTCCCTGCATACAAAATGATAGTGAGGTGCGGCATTTCCATCGTAGTGATCCGGACCGTTTCCGCAGGTCAGTTTCAGGATTTCACCCGTCTCCACCAGCAGGTTCAGGTTTCTGTATACAGTCCCCAGACTGATATTTGGAAATTCTTCGCGGATGCTGGCGTATAGGGCGTCTGCCGTGGGATGATCGCGTCTGCTCATCAGGTTGGCTTTGATGGATTCTCTCTGACGGCTATACTTTAATGTTTTCATAGGCGTCTCCTTAATGATAAAACTTAATAACAATAATTGTTACTGTTTTAATATAACAAAAAAGAAAGGAAAAGTCAAGGGGGAGATTTCCTTTCTTTTGACAGGCAGCTGTAACAACAGGATGATTACAATAAATTGCAGACAGATGCCAGGGAGTTATACATCTGTACTTAAGGGCAGTCCGGCAGCGGACGGAATATGCTCCAGGGCAGTACGGATAAACTCATGGGTTGCCCGGGACATGTAATGTCCTTTGTGATATCCGATGGCCAGTGTACCATGGGCTCTTGGGTAGTTTAAAGAAAACAGGTTAAGACCTGCCTGTTTCATCAGGGAGTCATGGTAAGCCTTTAAGTTTTGTTTGGAGGACATGAACATACGGGGATAAAAGGTGATCCCCATTCCCTGTACACTTAAAGCAAGTACTGTTTCAATATTTTCTGTTTCCAGTACAATGTGTGGAGTGATCTGCGTATCTTCAAAGAGCTCGTCTGCAATGGTACGCACCCGGTTTCCTTTTTTTAACAGGACAAAGGGGCAATTTTCTAAAAGCCGTACGTCAGCAGACTGGTACAGTTTTTTCTTGATCTCTTCAAAACGGTCCGGATAGGCCTTGTGGATCACTTCGTCGGGAACAATTAAAAGGATCTCTTCCCGGCAGATGGGTACAGTAGCTACATTTTCCGCTGTAAAAGGAAGAAGGTCGATCATCAGGTCAATATTTCCGTGGAGAAGGTCATTTGCCAGTTCACTGGAATTTCCCTCCACCAGATGCAGTTCAATTCCCGGAAATTCCCTTTGATAGGTAGGAAGGATCTCAGGAAGGATAAAACGTCCTCTGGTATGGGAAACACCAATAGAAAGCTGGCCGGTAGAGAAATCCTTAATATCAGAGATTTCCTTATAGGTCTCGTCTTTTAAGTCCAGAAGCTGTCTGGCCCGGGTCTGAAGGGCCTGTCCCGCATAGGTCAGTGTCAGTGGTGAAGTACGGTTAAACAAAACAACGTCAAATTCCTTTTCCAGGTTGGAAATATGGTTGCTTAATGACTGCTGGGAGATATAAAGGCGTTTGGCAGCGCGGGTAAAGTTTAACTCTTCGGCAGCTACCAGAAAATATTCCAGGTTCAGAAAGTTGATCATAGGGCAGTGTTCCTTTCGGCAGCTTTTCGGAATGCTTCATTTTCAGCAAGGAGCTGTTTTAATTTTGGAATATAGGCGGCAGCTTTTTCTAAAGAAGTATTGACGATCAATTCTTCAGGAAAGCCGGTTTCCTCTAAAAGTGCATGAGCCAGAGTATGATTTCCCACATCTGCTTCGCAATGGGCGTCACTGTCAATGATAATAGAAGTGCCATAGCGCATACACGCTGTTAAAAGCTCTTTATAATTTTCTCCTGCACCTTTGCGGGCACCTAAAGGATTTAAGGAAGCATTATTTACTTCCAGCAATTTATGGTTTCTGGCGGCTGCCTTTGCCACTTCTGCCCAGTCAGCAGGCAGTCTGGAATCATCAGGATGTCCTATGATATTTACATAAGGATTTTCCATTACATTCAGATAAGCCCGTGTATAATCGGCAACAGAGCCGTTATTGTCAATACAGGGAGTGTGAAGGCTGGCAACTGCATAGTCGATCTTCTTTAAATAATATTCACTCAGATCTATATTTCCATCAAAATCCAGGATGTTCAGTTCCGCGCCCATAAGCACAGGCACACCCCGGATCACTTTTGGGATCACCTTAAAATTGGTAAAATAAAATTCGTGGCAGGTGCCTGGCATAGCAGGGGCATGTTCCGTACAGCCGTAAAGTGCCAGTCCATTATCAGCTGCAGCCTGTGCCATTTCATATAAAGTATTGTAAGCATGGCCACTGGCAATAGTATGTGTGTGAAGGTCTAAAATATCTTTCATGGATGTAAAATACCTCTTAAATTAGAAAATTATATGTTTTTTGGAATCTTTCTGTACTGAATCAAGTATAGCATAGCAAATTAAGGGAGAAAAGGGCGAAAAAAAGAAAAAACTGACGCAATTTTCCAAATAAAACGGTGGAAATATAAGTGCCATATAAGATATAATGTAATGAGTGAAGGGAAAAACAAGCGGCTGCGAAGCAGACATTTGTTTTTCACGAACCATTAACGAGTGAACCCGTCTGCAAAGCAGACAGTAGAGCGCAGGTTCATAAGTTACGCTGGAAAATAGAATGGCGGAGGAAAAAATAATGAGTGAAGAAATGAACAAACAGCAGGAAGCAGAAGTAAAAGCAGAGGCACCGGCAGAGACCATGGAAGATTATGCAGCAGAGCTGGAAGCTTCTTATAAGGCATTTGATGAAAGACATTTTGAGCTTCCGGAGGCAGATGATGCAGAAGGGGAAAAGTGGGCAGAGTTTGCACAGATGATGGCTGATCGCACCATTGTAAAGGTTAAGATCACAGAAGCTGTAAAAGGCGGTGTTGTCGCATTTGTAGATGAAGTAAGAGCATTTATCCCGGCATCCCAGTTATCTGCAGAGTATGTTGAAAAGCTGGAAGACTGGCAGGGAAAGAGTATTGAAACAGTGATCATTACCGTTGATCCGGAAAAGAAGAGACTGGTGCTTTCCGGCCGCGAAGTTGAAAAGGAGAAAAAGGCAGAAGCACGCAAAGAGCGTCTGGCTCAGTTTAAGGCCGGAGATGTAGTAGAAGGAACCGTAGACAGTATTAAAGATTATGGTGCATTTGTAAAGCTTGCAGATGGCATTGATGGACTGGTACACATTTCCCAGATCAGCACCCAGCGTATCAAGCATCCAGGCGCAGTTTTAAAAGAGGGACAGACTGTAAAAGTAAAGATCTTATCTATTGCAGACGGAAAGATCAGTCTGAGCATGAAGGCTCTGATCCAGCAGGAAACTGAGGAAGAAGAACACGAAACATTTGATTATAAAGAAACAGCCTCTGCTACAACAGGACTGGGAGATCTGTTAAAAGGACTGAAGCTGTAGAAAGGGGCCTAAATGTCAGTGATCCCCAAAACCAGTGATCAGGTGGACCAGTGGCGGTCGGTGATGTTTCTTTATGATTCGGCTTTAAAGAAGCTGAATACGAAAATAGAAATATTAAACAATGAATTTGTAAACCGCTACGATCATAACCCGATCGAACATATTAAATCCAGACTGAAGACAGCAGACAGCATTGTAAAAAAGCTGAAAAAAGACGGATGCGAAGTGACCATCGACAATATGATGAACCATTTAAGCGATATTGCCGGTATCCGCATTATCTGTTCTTTTACTTCTGATATTTACCAGATTGCAGAAATGATCGCGGCCCAGGGTGATGTTACAGTGATCCATGTAAAAGACTATATTAAGAATCCAAAGCCCAACGGATACAAAAGCTACCATATGGTAGTAACCGTACCGGTCTATCTTACAGATGGGCCGGTAGAAACAAAGGTGGAGATCCAGATCCGCTCTGTAGCTATGGATTTCTGGGCCAGCTTAGAGCACAAGATAGCCTATAAGTTTGAAGGCAATGCACCGGAAGGATTGCTGCACGAGTTAAAAGACTGTGCAGATGTGGTAGATATGCTGGATAAAAAGATGTTTTCTTTGAATGAGGCGATCACCGCCTATGCAAAAGAACATCAGGAGACAGACCCGGATCGGGAACAGATATGAAATTATTTTTGAAACTTACAGATGAAGTGATCAAACAGAACCTGCGCCAGCTGGTATTATTTACGTTTTTATACCGGCTGGTCGCAGGTATATTCTATATTAAAACAGTAAACAGTATTTTAAGGTTCTCACTGCATATGGCGGGGTACAGCTACCTTACCACAGGCAATCTGAGGGCTTTTCTGCTGCGCCCTGTTACTGTTTTTGCTGTTATCTTTATCCTGTTTTTAGGAATGGCATTTATGCTGATCGAAACAGGAGCCATGATAACAGCCTATCATTCTTCTATTTATTTAAGAGGGATAAATGTTGTATCCGTTTTTTTAGGCGGAATGGGAGCAGCAGTGAATGAATTTCGGAAAAAAAACTGGCGGCTGTTATTTGCTGTCCTTGGAAATTATATTTTGATGAACTGCTATTTTCTTGTGCGTATACTGACTCGCATGAAACCGGTAAATTTCGTATTATACGAAATCTTACATACCGCAGGGACCAGAATGGCACTGGTAGTGGGAAGTGTCTTTCTCACTGTTTTTTCTGTACCTGCCATGATGGTATTTTTTGCCTGTATGCTGGAACAGAAAAATTTTAAGGACGGGATTGCAGAAAGCAGGAGGATCTTAAAAGGAAAATGGCCAAGGGCCGTACTGCTTTTAGTAGTGTTAAACCTGTTTCTTATTTTAGGACTGGTCCTTACATACGGTGTAGTGATGGTGATAGCAGCGGTCCTGGTGACTTTATTTGCAAAGGCTTATACAGCCACAGCTGTAATGGCCACAGTTAGTTACCGCATTGAATGGCTGCTGCTGTTTATAGGTTCTGCGGTGGCAGTTGTAACAGATTTTGGCGCAATGACGGTATTGTATCATCAGTTTGGCGGCGCGTCACCGATCCCGGTAAATGAATACGATTTTCCAAAAAACCAGGAAGGTTATTCCAGAAAACGGTGGTTTTTTACATTGACAGCTGTTCTTTCAGGAATTTCTGCTTTTATGGTCTTTGATATGGTGTACAATGGAAATTCCCCGGATCAGGCGATTTTGTCCCAGGTGGAGATCACAGCCCACAGAGGCAGTTCTAAACATGCTCCGGAAAATACCATGGCGGCGATCAAAGCAGCTATTGATGAAATGGCAGATTACAGTGAGATTGATGTGCAGCTGTCAGAAGACGGTGTGCCTGTGG
Organism: Lachnospiraceae bacterium; assembly: GCA_025758065.1. Lineage (NCBI taxonomy): Bacteria > Bacillati > Bacillota > Clostridia > Lachnospirales > Lachnospiraceae > Lachnospiraceae bacterium. The sequence goes on along the minus strand of CP107199.1, from coordinate 987,671 downwards.
TCTGTCATGACTTGAACCTGGCCCGTGTGGCTGGTGTGGACGTGTCCCTGAAAAACCTTACCTTTGACCAGCTGGAGCAGCTGGATGTGGGAAGCCATTTCAGTTCCCAGTTTGCAGGAGAGAAGATCCCGTCTCTGGAAGAGGTTCTGGAAGCCTGCAAAGGACATATCCGCTTAAATATCGAATTAAAAAGCATAGGCGCGAAAAGCCCACTTCCTGAAGCGGTGGCAGAAATGATCCGGAAAATGGAAATGGAAGATCAGTGTGTGATCACTTCAGTTTCCCTGGATTATCTGAAACGCATAAAGGAAGCAGAGCCGGAGTTAAAGACAGGTTATATTCTGGCTGCAGCCTATGGCTCTTATTATAAAAATGAATTTGTGGATTTTATCAGTATCCGATCCAGTCTGGTGACAAAAAAACAGATCCAGGCAGCTCATGAATACGGTAAAGCGATCCACGTATGGACGGTAAACAGCCGTTCGGAGATTGAACAGATGGCTCTTATAGGTGTGGATAATATTATTACCGATTATCCTGCAAGAGCAAAAGAAGTGCTGTATCAGCCGGATGTGGCGAAGAATTTATTAGCATATATCCGGATGGTGATGAAATAGGAGGAAAATACATTGAGAGCAGTATTGCAGAGAGTGGCCAGAGCAAGTGTCACAGTAGAAGGAGAGGTTCTGGGAAAAATTGGAAAAGGATTTATGATCCTGTTAGGCGTAGAAGATGCAGATACAGAGGAGATCACCGACAAGATGGCGGACAAGATCTGCAAGCTGCGTATTTTTGAAGATGAAAATGGAAAAACAAATTTAAGCCTGGCAGATGTAGGGGGAGAATTACTGGTGATCAGCCAGTTTACGCTTTATGCAGACTGCAAAAAGGGCAACCGCCCAAGCTTCGTAAAAGCAGGTGCGCCGGATATGGCAGAACGTTTATACGAACATTTTATGGACCGGTGCAGAAACTATGTGGATGTAGTGGAAAAGGGGCAGTTTGGCACAGATATGAAGGTGGAGCTGTTAAATGACGGACCATTTACGCTGATGTTGGAAAGTGAGCAGCTTTTTAAATAAACGGCGCGGTCAATAGAAAGGACAGTTATCTTAGAAAGGACAGTCATGGAACTGGTGTTATATTACAGTACGGGAGATCCCCGAATGAAAAAACAGGAAATGATGATGAAAAGCGTTCTGGTGCGTATGGGAGTGAAGATACGCAATGTGGCCCCGGACCAGGTGATGGAATCAGTAGGATATCTGGCAGGTGTACCGGGCTTTGAAAAAAGGGAAGTATTACAGCAGCCGGAAGCAGAAGAAAAAATACCCCAGATCACAGAGCAGATGCTGGTAATGAAGGACTTTACCAGCCGGCGTATTGATACTTTGCTTTTGAATCTGCGTAAGGCGAAAGTGCCGAAGATCAATTTAAAAGCTATTGTTACAGAGCAGAATGCAGGCTGGAGCTTTTATCATCTTTATGAAGAGATCGGGGAAGAACACCGCAGGATGAATGGAGGCGCACAGTAATGGAAAGTCCCACCAGGCAGAGGCAGCTTGAAGAACTAGATCAGGTAGAGCTTTGTACCCGTATTTTGTACCAGTCACGGAATGAATTGTATGTAAATATGCATTTTCTGGATGTATCTTTAAGCAGTCTGGGCTTTGAAGCAGACTGGAACAGAAAGGGGATCGCCTGTGACGGGGCAGTGATCTATTATGGTCCTGCATTTATTTTAGACCTTTACAAAAAGGGGCGTCAGGTGGTAAACCGTTATTATCTCCATGCATTATTCCACTGTCTGTTCTGCCATCTGTATACAAGAAAAGGCAGAGAGAAGGAAATGTGGGATCTGGCCTGTGATATTGCCATGGAATCTGTACTGGATGGAATGTATGAAAAATGCATCCACATCCCCCAAAGTCCTTTGAGAAGAGAAACTTATCTGCGTATCCGCAGGTTTTTAACGGGAAACAGGACCGCAGGTGCTTCCAGCGAGGAGGAACGGAATATCGTTCTTACAGCTGAGCGGGTCTATCATGCCCTTATGGAAATGGCTCTTCCGGAGAGAAGATTACGCCAGCTTCAGGCAGAATTTCATTTAGATGACCATGATCTGTGGGAGCAGGAAGCAGATCCATCGGCTGCCATGACCAGGCAGAACCAGTGGAATGACAACAGGGAGCGGATGCAGACCCAGATGGAGACTATGGGATCTGAGGAAGAGTCAGAGAATGAACAGAGCCTGCTGGATTCTATTCAGGTGGAAAATGAAGAACGGTATGATTACCGGCAGTTTTTAAGGAAATTTGCGGTCCTGCGGGAAGAAATGCAGACAGATCCGGATTCCTTTGATCAGGCATTTTACACATACGGCCTTTCCCTTTATGGGAATATGCCTCTTATAGAACCTTTGGAGACCAGAGAGGTGCAAAGGATCGAGCAATTTGTTATTGTCATTGATACCAGTATGTCCTGCTCAGGGGAGCTGGTACAGTGGTTTTTAGAGGAAACCTATGATGTGCTTTCCCAGTCGGAGACTTATTTCAGAAAAGTGCAGATCCATGTGATCCAATGTGATGACAAGGTGCAGTCAGATGTGGTCCTTACCTGCGCTGATGACCTGAAATCCTATATGGAGCATTTTCAGATCAAAGGATATGGAGGAACAGATTTCAGACCGGCTTTTGAGTATGTAAATACTTTAAAGGCAATGGGGCAGTTAAATGGGCTGAAGGGACTTATTTATTTTACAGACGGAAAAGGTATTTATCCGGTGGCGGCACCGGTTTACGATACGGCTTTTGTGTTTATCAGGGAGAGGTTTTGCGAAGAAGGGTTTCCGGCATGGGCTATGCGGGTAGTGTTAGATGATAATGAGTGCAGGCAAAAACAAGCGGCTGCGTCAGCAGACATTTGTTTTTGACAAGCTATTAACGAGCAGACCGCCTGCGTAAGCAGGCAGTAGAGTGCGCCAGCACGGGGTTCGTGAGTATAAAGAAAGGAACAGATCCAGTGAATATTAAACGAGCGAAAGAAGAGATAAAAGATACCATTGCAGCTTATCTTTTAAAAGATGAGTTTGGAGAATATAAGATCCCGGCGATCCGTCAGAGACCGGTACTGCTTATCGGCCCCCCTGGAGTAGGAAAGACCCAGATCATGGAGCAGATCGCCAGAGAATGTGAGATCGGCCTGGTGGCTTATACCATTACTCATCATACACGGCAAAGTGCAGTGGGACTGCCCTTTATCCAGCATAAAATTTATGGTGGGAAAGAATATTCTGTTACAGAATATACCATGAGCGAGATCATTGCTTCTGTGTATGACCGCATACGGGAAACCGGTTTAAAAGAAGGTATTCTTTTTATTGATGAGATAAACTGCGTGTCAGAGACGCTGGCACCTACCATGCTCCAGTTTTTACAGTGCAAGACCTTTGGAAGCCATAAGGTGCCGGAAGGCTGGATCATCGTGGCAGCGGGAAATCCGCCGGAATACAATAAATCCGTCCGGGAATTTGATGTAGTCACATTGGACCGTATTAAAAAGATCATCATTGAACCAGATCTGGCAGTATGGAAGGAATATGCTTATGCCCAGAATATCCACCCGGCGATCATGTCTTATCTGAATATCCGTCCCCAGTATTTTTGCACAGTGGAAACTACTGTAGACGGAAAAAGGTTTGCCACTCCAAGAGGCTGGGAAGACTTGTCCCAGCTGATCCAGGTATATGAGTCATTGGGGAAGAAAGCGGACAGGGATGTAGTAGGACAATACCTGCAGCATCCTAAGATCGCCAAGGATTTTGCCAATTATCTGGAGCTTTATTATAAATATCAGGATCAGTACCAGGTAGATGAGATCCTTTCCGGCACAATAAGAGAAGAGATCTGTGATAAACTGGATAAAGCTTCCTTTGACGAGCGTATGGCGGTAACAGGTCTGCTTCTTGCAAAGCTGACGGACGGATTCAAGGCATTAAAGCTTATGAATGCAGAAATGACTCTTTTGATGGCACAGTTAAAGCAGTTTAAAAAAGAATCAGATGGGGCAGATGTTCATGGGCCGGCTCCGGTCATGATCTTAGAAAGCATCGGTGCTGAGTTAGAAAGCATCCGTATCCATAAAAAAGAGAGCGGACTTTCAGACCGCACACAGGACCGTATCTACCGGAAGGTGAAAGAGGCATTGGAGCAGTACGTACAGCAGATGAAGGCATTGTCCTTACAGGAGAAGGAGGATAGCTGGAACTGGCTGCGGCAGCAGTTTATGGAAAAAAGCGATGCCTATGAGGAGAAAAAGGAGTCCTGCGGTAAACAGTTAGAGCATGCCTTTGACTTTATGGAAGCAGCCTTTGCAAATGGTCAGGAACTGGTGATCTTTGTGACCGGTTTAAATACTGGGGAAGCCAGTGTAGAGTTTTTAAAGGAATATAATTGTGAACGTTACTACCGCTATAACAGAGAGCTCCTGTTTGATGACCAGGAGAGCAGAATGAAAGAAGTGCTTGAAAAATGATGATGAAAAAAGAGAAAACAGCAGGGAAAGCAAAAACTGTGGGGACTCTTTTTACAGGGGATGATCTGAAAAAACTGATCTTTCCTCTGATCATTGAGCAGATACTGGCGGTTTCCGTTGGTATGGTGGATACTATGATGGTTTCCAGTGCAGGAGAAGCAGCTACTTCCGGTGTTTCTCTGGTAGATATTATCAATGTACTTATTATCAATATTTTTGCTGCTGTGGCAACTGGCGGTGCAGTAGTTACATCCCAGTTTCTGGGACAGAAGCGAAAAGATAAGGCATGTCAGTCGGCAGACCAGCTGATCCTGGTAACAGGAGTGGTTGCGCTGGTGATTATGGCTTTAAGCATTCTGCTGCGCTGGCAGATCTTAAACCTCATTTATAAGGGTGTTACAGAAGAGGTAATGAAAAATGCAGTGATCTATCTGACTATTTCAGCCATTTCTTACCCGTTTTTAGCTGTGTACAATTCCTGTGCGGCGCTGTTCAGGTCTATGGGAAATTCAAAAATATCCATGCAGGCGTCTATTATCATGAATGTGATCAATGTGATCGGCGATGCACTGTTTATCTTCGGATTCCACTGGAGTGTGGCAGGCGCTGCAGGTGCGTCACTGATCTCCCGTATGATCGCCTGTTTCATTCTTATGTGGAGACTGAGGGATCCGAAGCTGGACATCCGTATTGGCACGACTAAAGGTGTAAATATGCGTATGATAAAGCAGATCCTGCATATCGGTATTCCTAATGGCATTGAAAACAGCATTTTCCAGCTGGGTCGTGTGCTTACAGTGAGTATTATCGCCATGTTTGGTACGACACAGATCGCTGCAAATGCCATTGCAAATAACTTAGACAGTATGGGAGTTCTGCCGGGAACAGCCATGTGTCTGGCGATCATTACTGTAGTGGGACGCTGTGTGGGAGCCGGTGATTTTGAACAGGCAGAATATTATGCAAAAAAAATGATGAAGCTGACTTATATCATCAACGGAATCTGCTGCCTGGTGGTGATCCTTACCATGCCTGTTACTTTGCGGTTGTATGGAGTTTCAGGGGAAACAAGACATTTAGGAGCTGTTCTGGCCCTGATCCATAATGGCTGCGCTATCTTTTTATGGCCGGCAGGTTTCTGCCTTCCAAATGTGATGCGTGCAGCTAATGATGTAAAATTTCCGATGTGTGTATCCATTGCATCTATGTTCATTTTCCGTATCGGTTTAAGCTATGTGACCGGTGTAGCCTGGGGGATGGGGGCTATTGGTGTGTGGATCGCCATGATCATAGACTGGATCGTACGCATTACCTTCTTTGCAATACGGTTTTTCAGCGGAAAGTGGAAAACCTTTTATCACGGTGAATAAACGATAGAGGAATTTCAGGATTTAAGAGAACATTAGGGATAAAGGAGAGGAGTCATGAATTCCAAGACAAAAGGTATTTTATGTATTGTGACAGCGGCATTTTGTTTTGCTTTTATGTCGCTGTGCGTCCGGCTGGCGGGAGATCTGCCATCTATGCAGAAGATATTGTTCCGTAATCTGCTTGCATTTTTTATTGTAGGCGCAGGTTTGGTCCGCAAGCCGGAAAAGCTGGAAATACACAAGGGGGATCTTAAATTTTTGTTCCTGCGTTCTATCTGCGGAACAGTTGGTATTGTATGCAATTTTTATGCCATTGACCACCTAGTGCTTTCCGATGCCAATATGTTAAATAAGCTGTCTCCTTTCTTCACCATTATTTTTTCTTATTTTCTTTTAAAAGAAAGACTGACCCTGTTTCAGGGAATTGCAGTTGTAGTAGCATTTATGGGAGCATTATTTATCATCAAACCTACAGGAAATATGACGGATCCGGCAGCGCTTATTGGAATGCTGGGGGGTGCGGGAGCCGGTGCAGCCTATAGCTTTGTGCGTGTACTGGGAAAAAGAGGGGTGAATGGAAAGCTGATAGTCATGTTTTTCTCAGCCTTTACCTGTGTGTTTGCACTGCCATTTCTCATTGGACATTTTGCTCCTATGAAATGGTGGCAGGTTGCAGCTATGATCGCAGCCGGATTTGGCGGTGCAGGCGGTCAGATCTTTGTGACGAAAGCATATTTTTATGCTCCGGCAAAAGAAATTTCTGTTTTTGACTATTCGCAGATCATGTTTTCAGCTCTTATGGGATTTCTGGTCCTGGGACAGAAGCCGGATATGCTTAGTCTTTGCGGATATATGATCATCTGTACTACGGCAGTCTGTATGTATTTTTATAATAAGAATCGGAGTATATTATGATGTCCTCTCGGAGAGAACATTGTGATGTCTGGAGGGGAGAACATGAAAGTTACTTATATCCACCACAGCAGTTTCCTTGTAGAAACTGATGAAAATTACTTTTTATTTGACTATTTTGAAGGAGAACTTCCGGAATTTAAGGAAGACAAGCCTCTTCTGGTTTTTGCCAGCCATCGGCATGGAGATCATTTTTCACCGGTGATCTTTGAATTAGCAGGAAAGCATAAAAAGACCGGTTTTGTACTTTCTGATGATATCTGGAAGCGGAGAGTGTCGGAAGAATTTCTTGGAAAAACCTATTTTACCGGTCCGGGAGAAGAACTGGAATTGACAGTACCTTTTACAGGAGAATCCGGTGTGAAGATCCGGGCTTTTAAATCCACAGATGAAGGTGTTGCGTTTCTGATCGAAACGGAAGGAAAGCGGATCTATCATGCAGGAGATCTGAACAACTGGGTATGGGCTGGAGAACCAGAAGCAGATAATAAGCGGATGAGTGAAAATTTCCATAAAGAGCTGGAGAAGATGAAGGGCATTCATATAGATGTGGCTTTTATGCTCCTTGATCCGAGACAGGAAAAGGATTTCTATCTGGGAATGGACGACTTTATGAAAATGGTGGGAGCCGATGTGGTGTTCCCTATGCATTTCTGGGGTGATTTTGAAGTAACAGACCGGTTTAAGGCACTGGAGTGTGCAAAAGACTATAAGGACCGGATCGTAAAGATCCATAAAAAGGGAGAACGTTTCCTGATATAGAAAACCGGCTGCAAAAGCAGGCACAGGAAAGACTTTGAGAATACATTTTAAGGAAGAGAGGATAAGAACATGCTGCTGATCAAAAACGGACGGGCGATCGACCCGGCAGGAAAAAAGGAAAGAAATGCTGATATTGTTGTAAAAGATGGAGAAATTGAAAAAATATATCCAGAAGGAACATTACCCCCAGAGGCAGAAGCAGCTGCGGATCAGGTGCTTGATGCAAAAGGCCTTGTAGTAGCACCAGGTCTGGTGGATGTCCATGTACATTTCCGTGATCCGGGACTGACTTACAAAGAAGATATCCATACAGGTGCTGCGGCTGCTGCCAGAGGAGGTTTTACCACTGTTGTGTGTATGGCGAATACAAAGCCTATTGTGGATAACGAAGAAACTCTTAGATACGTGCTGGAAGAAGGAAAGAAGACCGGTATCCATGTACTTAGCTGCGCTGCTGTTTCCAAGGGCTTTGAAGGAAAAGAAAGAACGGATATGGAAGGACTGTTAAAGGCTGGTGCAGCAGGCTTTACAGATGACGGTATCCCGTTAATGGACGGAATGTTTGTAAAAGAGGCTATGGAAGAGGCAGCCAGACTGGATACAGTTTTAAGCTTCCATGAAGAAGATAAAACCTTTATCAAACAGAACGGCATTAACCATGGTAAGGTATCTGAACAGCTGGGAATTTACGGATCCCCGGCGCTGGCAGAGGACTCTCTGGTAGCAAGAGACTGTATGATCGCACTGGCTACCGGTGCAAGGATCGATATCCAGCATATCAGTTCCGGTCATTCTGTGGAAATCGTACGCCTGGCGAAGAAAATGGGTGCAAATGTATGGGCTGAGGTAACACCACATCATTTTACCCTTACAGAAGATGCAGTTCTGGAACATGGCACTCTGGCAAAGATGAACCCGCCTCTGCGTACTGAGTGGGACCGCCAGATGCTCATTGAAGGCTTAAAAGACGGCACTATTGACATGATCGCCACAGACCATGCACCTCACAGCAAAGAGGAAAAAGAAAAGCCCATTACCGAAGCACCAAGTGGTATTACCGGCCTGGAAACATCTCTGGCACTTGGCATTACCAGCCTGGTAAAACCGGGATATCTGACTTTGATGGAGTTAATGGAAAAGATGAGCTTAAATCCTGCAAAGCTTTACAAATTAGACTGTGGCCGCTTAGAAGAAGGGGCAGCAGCTGATCTTGTGATCTTTGATGAAAATGAAAAGTGGGTAGTAGACGGATTTGCCTCCAAGGCAACCAACAGCCCGTTTCTGGGGGCAGAGCTGACTGGCAGAGTGAAGTACACGATCTGCGATGGGAAGGTTGTGTATAGGCAGTAATTGTAGTGTCTGTAATGCTGCCAATACCAGCGTGTCCTGTATGATGCATCATTTGTACCAGATTCTCATATACTTGCGAAAAAGGTCCACCGCTTTGTCGGCTGGACCTTTTTCAAATTTCCTCTTTACAAAAACACTTTAGTATGCTACCATGATAGCGTGTCAAAACGATAGCAGATTAACTCGCCTGCCACCTGTGTCAGCAGGAGGCGGAGCATGTAAGTGCGGGGGCGTGAGTTACGATATAAGAGGAGGAAACTTATTATGAAGAAAAGAGTTTTATGTGCAGCAATCGCATCTATGATGGTATTATCCATGGCAGCCTGCTCATCAGGCAGTACCGCTGCTACAACAGCTGAAACAAAGGCTTCTGAGGCAGAAACAACTACAGTGGCAGCTTCTTCTGAAAAAGCAGAAGATGCCACAGCTGCAGGTACAGAGGGCGGCACACTGATCGTTGGTTTCGACCAGGATTTCCCACCAATGGGATTTTTAGGAGATAACGGTGAGTACACCGGTTTTGACCTGGAACTGGCACAGGAAGTTGCAAAGCGCCTTGGTCTGGAATATCAGGCACAGCCAATTGCATGGGATGCAAAGGATATGGAACTGGAATCCGGAAACATTGATTGTATCTGGAATGGATTTACCATGACAGGCCGTGAAGATGATTACACATGGACAAAACCTTATATGGCAAATACCCAGGTATTTGTAGTAAGAAATGATTCCGGCATCGAAGGAAAAGACGGTCTTGCAGGCAAAGTAGTAGAGTGCCAGGCAGATTCTTCCGCAGAAGCAGCATTAAAAGAAGATCCGGATCTAACTTCCACCTTTGGACAGCTTTTGACCACCGCTGATTACAACACAGCATTTATGGATCTGGAGCAGGGCTCTGTAGATGCCATTGCCATGGACGTGATCGTAGCAGGATATCAGATCAAACAGAGAAATGCAGATTTCACTATTTTAGATGATTCCCTTTCCGCAGAAGAGTACGGCGTAGGCTTCAAAAAGGGCAATACTGAGTTAAGAGATAAGGTTCAGGCAACTCTGGAAGATATGGCAAAAGACGGAACCATGAAAGAGATTTCTGAAAAGTGGTTTGGTGAAGACGTTACTACCATTGGAAAGTAATAGGTTTCAGGCCTGAAACAGATATAAGTTGCAGTTTGGCTGAACTGTAAGAGATATGAATTTAGGATAATAAGCGAGAATCCTCGGTTATTCAATTGCCGAGATGAAAGCGTCTGAAATGCAAGCAAAATCGAAAATATGTTCGATTTTGCTTGCATTTCTTTCCATATAATAGTATACTATGTGTATGAAAGAGAATTTAATACATTCAAGAACTTGTGTATATAATATTAATTACCATGTGGTATGGTCTGTGAAATATCGCAGGAAAATTTTATCAGCAGAGATTGAGATTTATCTGAAAGAGCTGGTTCAGAAGATAGCATGCGATAAAGGTTTTACGGTTCATCTTTTTGAAGTTGGTGAAGGTGATCATATCCATTGCTTTGTTTCTGCACCGCCGAAACTGTCAGTGACAGATATTGTAAAGTATTTAAAAGGAATTACCGGAAGAAAACTCTTTGAAAAATATCCGGCGATCCGCCAGAAACTTTGGAAAGGTCAGCTTTGGAATCACTCATATTATGTAGAAACAATCGGTTCGGTGTCGGAAGAAAATATCCGACGCTATATCGAGCATCAGAGCAAATCTTACTAGAAGGAGGGAAAATATGCTGTTAACACATGAAACAACCATTGTATTAAATAAAAATGATGCAAATATTGTTGGACACATGTGTTATGCGGCTTACAAGCTTTGGAATGTTTGCAATTATGAAAGAAACAACTACAAAAATCTGGGATTGGAGAAATATCCTGACTGGTATTATCAGAAGTCCAAGCATAAAGATGATCTGTGGTTCAAATCACTCCCGTCACAGACTGCACAGGAAATCTGCAAGCTTTTGGACAAGTCATGGAAATCTTTTTACCGGTTAAAAGAAAGTGGAGGTATCGAGAATCCGGGAACACCAAGATATAAGAAAGATAAAATGCCGATTACGTATATGCAAAATGGTATTCAACATGAAAACGGATCTTATAATGTAAGACTTTCTTTACCAAAAAAGCTGAAGGAATATATGGCTCATACCTATGATATTCGTGCTGCATACCTTTATTTGAAAAATCCTGTTTTTTCAAACATGGATATCATAAAACAGATAAAAATATATCCTCCGGCAAATGACGGAACCAGCAGGATCCTTGTTATTTATGAGGTGGAAGATGTTTTGCCAGAAGAGGATAATGGACATTATCTGTCGATTGATCTGGGCTTGCATAATCTTATGACTTGTTATGATAATGTAGGGAAAACTTTTATTATTGGAAGGGAATATCTTTCTCTTTCTTATTTTTATAACAAGGAAATCGCGAGAGTCCAGTCACAATGGGGCCGGATCCAGGCTGCAAGGGAAATGGAGGATCTGAAAACATCTAAGCATCTGCAGAAACTCTATCGAAAGAAAAATGACTGTATCAAAGATTATATTCATAAGATGACACGATATATCACGAACTATTGTGTAAAGAATGATATTCATACAGTTGTAATTGGAGATATAAAGGGGATTTGTAAAGAGAGAAACCTGGGGAGGAAAACCAACCAGAAGCTTCACAGTTTGCCATATGCCCGTATCTATATGCAGTTAGAATATAAGCTTAAAATGAAAGGGATTTGCCTGATAAGACAGGAAGAAAGCTATTCCAGTCAATGTCCGCCGCAGTCAGAAGAAGTATCGCACATTTATGCAGAGAAAAGAAATCGAAAAAAGCGTGGCATCTACATTGTAGATACCGTGATCTACAATGCAGATGCAGTAGGAGCTTATAATATTTTGAAAAAGTATCATGCCGTATCCGGCAAAGAAATTGATATGCCCGTAACCGGGCTGAGCAGTACAAAAACAATAAAAGTAGCTGTGTAACCCATCTGGGTAGCAGTACGGGTGTCATGGACGCACCTCTGAAGCTATGGAGCTATGCTTCGTAATCAGATGCTCGGTAATTCAATTGCCGATGTAGTTCACGGGAGTGCAGTTAATCGCTGCGCCCCCTTGTTGAGTGTATATATTAAAAATGCGCTAGTGGCACATTTGAAGATTCTATGATATAGTATCTCTGAGAAACGTCCGCACCATGCGGACACAAAAAGAAACACGTAAGAAACATTTTGAAAGCAGGTACAGATATGGGTAAAATGACACTCCAGCAGATCCTTATGCAGCTTGCAGGAGGTATGGGAACCAGTATACAGATTTTTGCAGTGACCCTTGTTTTTTCACTGCCCTTAGGTCTTTTTGTGGCTTTAGGGCGTATGTCAAGAAATAAGATCCTTCAGGCGGTCATCAAAGTTTATATCTCCGTTATGCGTGGAACACCGCTGATGCTGCAGCTGCTGGTTGTTTATTTCGGCCCTTACTATATGTTTGGCATGCGTGTAAGCAACAGCTACCGTCTGTGGGCTGTATTTATCGGTTTTGTGATCAACTATGCAGCCTATTTTGCAGAGATCTATCGCAGCGGCATCCAGTCCATGCCGGTAGGACAGTATGAAGCAGCAAAGCTGTTAGGTTACAGTAAGTCACAGACATTTATCACCATTATTCTTCCACAGGTGATCAAGCGCATTCTTCCTTCTGTTACCAACGAAGTGATCACTTTGGTAAAAGACACTTCCCTGGCATTTACATTAAGTGTTATGGAAATGTTCACCACAGCAAAAGCGCTGGCTTCTTCCCAGGTAAGCATGATGCCTTTCGTTGCAGCAGGCATTTTCTATTATGTATTCAACCTGATCGTTGCCATGTTCCTTGAATGGCTGGAGAAGAAACTGGATTATTACCGTTAGTGTGTAATTATGTACAGGAGGAATATTGATAATGAAATTATTAGAGATCAATCATGTGGAAAAGTCATTTGATAATCTGACTGTCCTGAAAGATATATCATTAAGCGTGGAAGATGGCGAGATCGTTTCCATCATCGGACCGTCCGGCTCCGGAAAATCTACCTTGCTGCGCTGTGCCACCATGTTAGAGACTATGGACAGCGGTGAGATCCTTTATCTTGGAAAAAGGGCAGTATGGAGTGATGAAAGCGGAAAGCTGAACTACGCAGACAAAAAGGATTTAAAAGAGATCCAGAGCCAGTATGGTCTGGTCTTCCAGAACTTTAACCTGTTCCCACATTTTAGTGTGATTAAAAACATCACAGATGCCCCCATCCGGGTGCAGAAGCGCAATAAAGACGAAGTCTACAAAGAAGCAAGAGAGCTTCTTAAGAAAATGGGCCTGGAAGACAAAGAAGACGCCTATCCATGCCAACTCTCCGGCGGCCAGTGCCAGCGTGTAGCTATTGCAAGAGCCCTGGCATTAAAGCCAAAGATCCTTTTCTTTGACGAACCAACATCTGCCCTTGATCCGGAGCTGACAGGCGAGGTTTTAAAAGTCATTAAATCTTTAGCAGATCTGCATATCGCCATGGTCATCGTAACCCACGAAATGGCTTTCGCCAAAGACATTTCCCACAGAGTTATCTTTATGGCAGGCGGTGTCATTGTAGAAGAAGGAACACCGGAAAAGGTATTTGCTTCTGATAATGAAAGAACAAGGAATTTCCTTGGTAGGTATGGGAATTTGCTGTAGAGGTTATGCGTTCATTTAGATTCCTAAAAAATGTGCAAATGCACGAAAATTGGGATTTAGTTCAATAGGGTCCGAAAGGGCTCCTCCATGTATAAACGCATTCACGGCAATTTTGTCCATTTTGCTCCGCAGCCGATTAGTCAGGTCTCCGGCAAACTCGCTCACTGCGTTCGCTCAAACAGTGCCTCCAACCTGCCAGCTATGCTCACAAAATGGACAAAATTACCTACCGAATGCTTATCATACATGGAGGAGCCCTTTCTACTGTATTAGATATGTCACATAAAAAATGCCGTACTTAAGTACAATCCCCCTCCTGCATGAAAACTGTTTATTGGTTTGCTCCTACATTTTTTATTGCCAATAACGTAGAAAGCCGCCGGTGCATATGACAGAATAAGCATTTGTTTGAAAATCCGTGAGTGGGCGCGCATAGCGTCAGAACGGAGAACCACTGTTTGAGCACGCAAAGCGTGCGAGTTTGGTTCGCAGTTCTGACAATAGGCGGCGCAAGCCCACGAACAAAGGATTTTCTCCCAAATGCGCATCTGTCATGTGCACCGGTGGCTTTCGGACCTTAGTCAACAATATCCTAATTATGAAGATATATTTGAAATAATAAAAACGAGTGGTGATCTATAAAACTACCACTCGTTTTTTCTTATCTTGCATCTACAAAGAAGCTAAAGCTTTATTTCCCTTTGCGTATCTCCAACGGGAAATTCGCATTATCAGAAGTAACGTAAGTGACGATCACAGAATCCCCGCTGTCACTGGTAAGTGCATCTTCGTCAGAAGGACAGTTATCTTTGATAAAGCCGATCTCTCTGCCATCTGTTGTCTGGATCATGAAGGTACTCATGGCATTGCTGGTGGTGATGCCTTCATCGGTAGAGATGGTCCATTCCTCCTGCTCCGGGAAGGCACAAATGTAGGTGTTTTTTTCGGGATCACCAGAAGGATCCTTCATACAGGCGATGGCAATCTGGGTGTTCTTTTCAATCTCTGTTTCTACATCATGAATATCAGAAAGAGCAATCTTATACTCTTTTCCGTCGTCAGCCAGTAAGGTAAATGCAGAGTCGTTTTTTTCAGTTTTTGTAATGGTTCCCTGGAGCATATAGAATTTGCTGCTTTCTGTATCTTCCGGAACCTGCGTTTCAGATGAAGATTCTTCCGGGCTGGAAGTTCCTTCGGCAGAAGTCTCAGTTTGGCTTTCGGTCTGTGCAGGTACTGTTTTATCAGCAGGCACATCTGTTTTTTTGCCGCAGGCGGATATCATAATACTACCGGCTGCAAGCAGGATTGCAAGATTATATGCATGTCTTTTTTTCATGATCATAACACTCTCCTTTATGTTCTTATATCTCAGTTTGTTTCAGAATAGTTCCAAAACAGGTGATATAGGTGATTCTATGTTGATGGTAACATTCTGGTAAAGAAAATTCAATTAAGATTCCTTTAAGGTTTTTATTCCTTGAAACTATGTAAAAAAAATGTAAATTTCTGTTTCCATATTACTTTAAAATATACTTGTAATATGTTATAATATGACATTATTTTAACAGGAAAATATTGTAGAAAGTGACATTTTGGCAGACGGAAATGGAGGGGCATAAAAATGGTAGCAGAAATGATCACAAAAATAGGGATACCGGCAGATGCAGAATTGTTTTTGCGTGTTATTGTAGCCAGTATATTGGGGTACATGATCGGCTATGAACGAAAAAACCGTGATAAAAGCGCAGGTATGAGAACCCATGCTATCGTAGCGCTGGGGGCGGCGCTTATGATGGTAGTATCCAAGTATGGTTTTTACGATGTAGAAAAGGTAGATTCATCCCGTGTGGCGGCACAGATCGTATCTGGTGTAGGTTTTCTGGGTGCAGGTGTGATCTTTGTGCGAAATAATACAGTAAGCGGTCTGACTACAGCAGCGGGACTTTGGACTACAGCTGGTGTGGGAATGGCAGTGGGAGCCGGAAAATATGGCATTGGTGTCTGCGCCGGTATCCTGGTAGTGGCGATCCAGGAGATCCTTCACAGAACTTCTTTCCTTACTGCGGAGCCGATCCGCGGCTTTCTTAAAATGACCTGTACGGATTATGAAAATGTGATCGTGGATATCCAGACGCATTTTTCAGAAGAAAAGGTCAAGATTTCAAATCTGAAGGTGGGAAAAGGCAAGAATGGCACAAAGATAGAACTGGAAGTAGTGTATCCGCCTTTATATGATAAGAATGCAATGCTGTTAAAGCTGGCAGCTGATGAACGGATCACCGGCATCAGCGGATAACTGACGGAGAAACAGCTTATGAATAGTCTGCAAATGGGAAATTTCCTGTAAAAAGACCTTGCAAAATGCGGTGTTTCCCTGTACAATCTGATATTGAGCGAAGAATGTATTTTCAGGTTATCCTGTAAGTACATAAGACAGAAAAGAGGGGACAGCAAATGCCCCCTCTTTTAGCGGAAACAAAAACAATAGATTTATTTATAAGAAAGGTAAATGACATGATAAGTGCGAATAATATTTCCCTTCGTGTAGGAAAGAAGGCATTGTTTGAAGATGTAAATATCAAGTTTACAGAAGGCAACTGTTATGGACTGATCGGTGCAAACGGCGCCGGAAAGTCTACATTTTTAAAGATCCTTTCCGGACAGTTAGAGCCAACCAGCGGTGATATTGCCATTACTCCGGGACAGAGACTTTCCTTCTTACAGCAGGACCATTTCAAATATGATGAGTATACCGTTCTGGATACTGTTATCATGGGAAATGCAAGATTGTACCAGATCATGAAGGAAAAGGAAGCCATCTATATGAAGGAAGACTTCACTGATGAGGATGGCATCAAGGCAGCAGAACTGGAAGGCGAATTTGCTACCATGAATGGATGGGAAGCAGAGTCTGATGCAGAAAACCTGTTAAATGGTCTGGGCATCGGAACTGAATTCCATTATGCACAGATGAACACTCTGTTAGGTGCCCAGAAGGTCAAAGTTTTACTGGCACAGGCACTGTTTGGAAATCCTGATATCCTGCTTCTTGACGAGCCTACCAACCATCTGGATCTGGATGCTATTGCATGGTTAGAGGAATTCCTGATCAACTTTGAGAATACCGTTATCGTAGTATCCCATGACCGTTATTTCTTAAATAAGGTCTGCACACAGATCGCTGATATCGACTACGGCAAGATCCAGCTGTATGCTGGTAACTACGACTTCTGGGTTGAGTCCAGCCAGCTGATCATCAAGCAGATGAAGGAAGCAAACCGCAAGAAGGAAGAGAAGATCAAGGAATTACAGGAATTTATCCAGCGGTTCTCTGCAAATGCTTCTAAGTCCAAGCAGGCTACTTCCCGTAAGAGAGCCTTAGAGAAGATCCAGTTAGATGACATTAAGCCATCCAGCAGAAAGTATCCATATATCGACTTCCGTCCGGCCCGTGAGATCGGAAATGAAGTTCTTACAGTAGAGCATTTAAGCAAGACTATTGACGGCGAGAAGATCTTAGATGATATCTCCTTTATCCTTGGAAGAGAGGACAAAGTTGCTTTAGTTGGACCAAACGAGCGTGCAAAGACTGTATTATTCAAGATCCTTTCCGGCGAAATGGAACCAGATGAAGGAAGCTATAAGTGGGGACTTACAACTACCCAGTCTTACTTCCCGAAGGATAACTCTGCTGAGTTTGCAAATGATGATACCATTGTTGAGTGGCTGACCCAGTATTCTCCTGAGAAGGACGTAACCTATGTACGTGGATTCTTAGGACGTATGCTGTTTGCAGGTGAAGACGGCGTTAAGAAGGTTAAGGTATTATCCGGTGGTGAGAAAGTCCGCTGTATGTTATCAAAGCTGATGATCTCCGGTGCAAATGTACTGATGTTAGATGAGCCGACTGACCATCTGGATATGGAGTCTATTGACGCATTGAACCGCGGTATGATCAAGTTCCCGGGTGTGATGATCTTCTCATCCCGTGACCACCAGATCGTACAGACCACTGCCAACCGTATCATGGAGATCATCAACGGCAAGCTGATCGATAAGATCACTACCTACGATGAATATCTGGAAAGTGATGAAATGGCACGTAAGAGATTTACCTTCACTGTAACTGAAAGTGACGAGGAAGACGATTAATACGATAACTATCAGGGCGGCGGGAAGTCTGACACAAAAAGCAGTGTCAAGTTTGCTTGTAGCAGCTTTTTGTGTCAGATTTCACATCGGAGTGATCTTTGATGCTTCTTGTACGGCTACGTCGTGCAGGAATATGCACCGCCTGAAAAGAGATATAATGCATAAAGAACGATAAGAGTAAGGAGGGCAGGAACCGGGAATTGCTGGGACCTGCCTTTCTGCCATTCTCAGGGAGTATTTCTCCATATTGCAGGAATATGCAGCACTGGAAATGTAAGGAAAAATAAGCGGAAAACAAGAGAAGAATTGAAAGAAAAGAGGAAATGACCATGGAAAAGATTGCAAGTTTCACCATCGACCATATTAAATTACAGCCGGGAGTTTACGTGTCCAGAAAGGACAAAGTGGGTGGCAGTACTGTTACCACCTTTGATCTGCGCATGACTTCCCCCAATGAAGAGCCTGTTATGAATACCGCAGAAATGCACACCATTGAGCATTTAGGTGCAACTTTTTTAAGAAACCATAAGGAATTTGGGGATAAGACTGTATACTTTGGACCAATGGGCTGCAGAACCGGTTTTTATCTCTTGCTGGCAGGTGATTATGAGTCAAAGGACATTCTGCCTTTAGTGGTGGAAATGTACGGATTTGTCCGTGATTTTGAAGGTGAAGTACCTGGGGCATCACCAAAGGACTGCGGCAATTATCTGGATATGAACCTTGGCATGGCAAAATACCTGGCAGTAAAGTATCTGAAGGTGCTGACACATATTGATGAGTTCCCAGAGTCAAGATTAGTGTATCCGGAATAGTACATCGTTTCGTAAATGATGTACTAGGAATAATTGAGTACCTTTGCCCCGCTTCGCAGGGCATTGGAGCACAACTGGTTTCCCCATCATAAGGCGGGGAAATTGATATACAGCAAAGGAGAACATCATGAAAAAACTCATATCCTGGAATGTAAATGGTCTGCGTGCCTGTGTGGGAAAAGGTTTTATGGACTTTTTCAATGAGGCAGATGCAGATGTATTCTGTATACAGGAAAGCAAGCTGCAGGAAGGACAGATCGATCTGGATCTGCCGGGCTATTACCAGTACTGGAACTATGCTGAGAAAAAAGGATATTCCGGCACAGCTATGTTTACAAAGGAAGAGCCGATCTCTGTTTCCTATGGTCTTGGCATTGAGGAGCATGACCACGAAGGCAGAGTGATCACAGCTGAGTTTCCGGAATATTACATCGTTACCTGCTATACACCAAACTCCAAAGACGGTCTTGCCAGACTGGACTACCGTATGACCTGGGAAGATGCATTCAGGGCATATCTGAAGACGTTAGAGGAAAAAAAGCCGGTGATCTTCTGCGGAGATTTAAACGTAGCCCACAAGGAGATCGATCTGAAAAATCCAAAGACCAACCGGAAAAATGCGGGCTTTACAGATGAAGAAAGAGGCAAGTTTACGGATCTTTTAAATGCCGGTTTTATTGATACCTGGCGCTATTTTTACCCGGATACAGAAGGAATCTACTCCTGGTGGTCCTACCGTTTTAAAGCAAGGGAAAAGAACGCAGGCTGGCGCATTGACTATTTCTGTGTCAGCGAGAGCTTAAAAGATGACTTAGAGAGTGCAAAGATCTATACAGAGGTGTTTGGTTCCGACCATTGTCCGGTGGAATTAGTGATCAAAAGGTAGCCGCGGTTTTTTCTTTGTGCTATACTTTTTTTGGAGACTAAAACGAAGAAATAATGAAGAAATAATGAAGGAATAATCACCGCATGAATTTACTTACCATAGAACATTTAACAAAATCCTATACAGAACGCCTGCTGTTTAATGATACTGCATTTTCCATCAACGAAGGGGAAAAAGTAGGTCTTATCGGCATCAATGGCACAGGAAAATCTACGTTGCTGCGCATTGTGGCAGGTTTAGAGGAGCCGGACGGCGGTACGGTTGTAAAGGGGCGCAGCCTGTATGTCCGCTATCTGCCCCAGATCCCGGAGTTTACCCCTGGAGATACCATTCTTGACAGTATTGTAAGGGACAATCAAAATGAGCCTCATTTCAGCTCTGTGGAAGAATTAAAGGCTTCTGCAAAGTCCATGTTAAATCGCCTGGAGATTGAAGATTTTGACGCAAAAGTGGAGACTCTTTCCGGTGGTCAGAGAAAGCGCGTGGCTCTTGCAAGCGTTCTTTTAAGTACAGCGGATCTTTTAATACTGGACGAGCCGACCAACCACCTGGACAGTCAGATGGCTGACTGGCTGGAAGGTTATTTAAAGTCCTTTAAGGGTGCACTTTTAATGATCACCCATGACCGTTATTTCCTGGATAGTGTTACCAACCGTATTGTTGAGCTGGACAAGGGAAAGCTGTACAGTTATCAGGGCGGTTATGAGAAATATCTGGAATTAAAGGCAGAACGTTTAAGCATGGCAGAGGCAGCAGAACGCAAGCGCCAGTCTATCCTGCGCACAGAGATTGCCTGGATGCAGCGCGGTGCAAGAGCCCGTTCTACCAAGCAGAAAGCCCATATCCAAAGATATGAGCAGCTGCGTGACCAGGAAGGTCCGGAGTATGACAGAAATGTACAGCTGGAGTCTATTGGAAGCCGTCTGGGACGTACCACTGTAGAGCTGAAGGATATCTGCAAATCATATGGGGATAAGGTGCTGATGAAGGATTTCACCTATATCTTTTTGAAAAATGACCGTGTAGGTATTATCGGCCAGAACGGAAGCGGAAAGTCTACGTTGATGAAGATCATTGCCGGCTGGGTAGAACCGGATTCCGGTACAGTAGAGATAGGACAGACTGTAAAACTGGGCTATTTCTCCCAGGAAAATGAGGCCATGGATGAGAGCCTGAAGGTGATCGACTATATCCGCAATGCAGCAGAATATGTAAAAATAAAAGACGGCAGCATCAGCGCCAGCCAGATGCTGGAACGTTTCCTGTTCCCATCCAGTATGCAGTATACAACCATCGGAAAGCTTTCAGGAGGTGAAAAACGTCGTCTGTACCTTCTGCGTATCCTCATGGAAGCGCCAAATGTACTGATCCTGGACGAGCCTACCAATGACCTGGATATCCAGACATTGATCTTACTGGAAGATTACCTGGATACATTCCCGGGTATCGTTATCACTGTATCTCATGACCGTTATTTTCTGGATCGTGTGGTAAACCGTATTTTCGCTTTTGAGGGAAATGGGGTGGTGCAGCAGTATGAAGGCGGTTTTACCGATTATCAGCGTGCATGGAATGAGCGTCATCCACAGATCAGCGGAAATGCAGGTTTGGGCAAAGCTTCAGACAAAAATGCCGTTGAAGATAATGATCCGAACGCAAAGGCAGTGAATAAAAACAACTGGAAGGAGACTTCCGGAGCCCAGAAAAAGCTGCGTTTAAGCTATAAAGAGCAGAGAGAATGGGAGACCATTGAAGGAGATATTGCAGGTCTGGAAGAAGCTATAGCAGCCCTGGAAACAGAGATTGAAAAGTCTGCCAGCAATTATACACGTCTGAATGAGCTGATGAAGGAAAAAACAGAAAAAGAAGCACAGCTGGAGGAGAAAATGGACAGGTGGATGTATCTGACGGATCTGGTGGAGCAGATTGAAAGCCAGAAATAGGCCAAAATCTGAGAGGCGGCTTCCTTGCGGCAATGCCGCGCAGCGGGATTTGATAGCGCAAATAAAGGAAATGGGATTGAAAGGCGCAATATATGAAAAGAGAGTATAGCATAGAGACAAATGAGGGAAAAATCTATCCCCTGGGAGTGACAAAGACTCAGGGGGGATTTGATGTGGCATTTGTTTCTGAGAAAAAACCGGCATTGCTGCTTTTTGAAAAGGGAAGCAGAAAACGGATGGCCAGACTTGCATTTCCGGAAAATGCCCGTATGGGAAATGTGCATTATATGACGGTAAAAGGAGATTTTACAGGTCTGGAATATGCCTTTGAGGAAGAAGAAAAAGAAATTCCAGATCCATTTGGAACCTGTTTTACAGGACGGGAAAAATGGGGAGATGAGAAGGCAGCAGCACGGGCGCTGCACACACCTTTTGAAGCAGTGAAAGAAGACTTTGACTGGGAAGAGGACAGACGGCCTAAAATTCCGGCTAATGAGTGCATTGTATACAAGATACATCCAAGAGGGTTTTCAAAGCATGCTTCCTTTAAAGGGGAAAGCTGGAAGCGGGGAACATTTGGAGCGGTCGCAGATAAGATCCCTTATATGAAAGAACTGGGCATTACCACAGTAGAAATGATGCCGCCTGTAGAATTTGATGAAGTCATGGAAGATGTTCCCGGAAAGGTAAATTACTGGGGCTACTGCTGTGGACACAGCTTTGCGCCAAAAGCTGCTTATGCAGGCGCGGCACCTGGACAGAAAAAAGACCCGGTAAAAGAGTTTAAGACTCTGGTAAAAGCATTACATAAGGCAGGACTGGAACTGGCCATTGAGTTATACTTTGATGGGACACAGTCGCCTTCCTATGTGGTAGATGTGCTGCGCTTCTGGGCGGCAGAGTATCATGTAGATGGTATACATATAGTGGGTTATGCTCCTTTGGAAACTATTGTAAAGGATCCTTACCTTGCTGATCTGAAGCTTTGGGCGAAAAACTGGGACGAAGTGAGGCTGGAAAAGGGAACAGACAGAAGCAGCAGATCCAAAGAAGAAAAGAAAGGTCCCGGTCGGCGTCTGTCTGCTTACGAGACAGGATTTATGCTGGATATGCGCAGCTTCTTAAAAGGCGATGAAGGTATGTTGAACCAGGTGGCTCTTCATGTAAAGGACAACCCGGATACAGTAGCTTCTATTAACTACATGGCAAATACCAATGGCTTTACGCTGTTAGATATGGTTTCCTACGATCACAAGCACAACGAGGACAATGGCGAGGAAAATCATGATGGCACTGATTACAACCAGTCCTGGAATTGTGGTGCAGAAGGTCCGGTGCGAAAGAAAAAGATCCTTGCACTGCGCAAACGCCAGCTTAAAAATGCCCTTACCATGCTCTTTTTAAGCCAGGGAACACCGCTGATCAT
Source organism: Lachnospiraceae bacterium (assembly GCA_025758065.1). NCBI lineage: Bacteria > Bacillati > Bacillota > Clostridia > Lachnospirales > Lachnospiraceae > Lachnospiraceae bacterium. The sequence goes on along the minus strand of CP107199.1, from coordinate 964,798 downwards.
GGCAGGTGATGAATTTGGCCGCACCCAGAAGGGAAATAATAATGCTTATTGTCAGGACAATGAGATATCCTGGTTAAACTGGAATTTATCAGATGCCCATAAGGGACTTTATGAGTTTACAAAAGAGCTTATTTCATTCCGCAAAAAGCACAGTCTGTTCCACCGCAGCACAGAACCTACATTAATGGATCATAAGTCCGTAGGCCTGCCGGATGTATCTTTCCATGGGGAAAAGGCCTGGTGTCCGGACTTTGAACGCTACAGCCGCCAGCTGGGGGTATTTTACAGTGCTTCTTATGGGGAAAATGCAGATGGCAGCGAAGAACCGTACTTTTATACTGCCTATAATATGCATTGGGAGCCACATACATTTGCACTTCCCAATCTTCCTTCAGGATACAGCTGGCATCAGGTATTAGATACGGCAGAAGATAACATGAATGGATTTTTTACGGAAGGCAAAGAAAAACTTCTGGATGACCAGAAAGAGGCTCTAGTTCTTGCAAGATCTATCCAGGTATTTGCCGGACTTAAATGTCCGGAAAAGAAGGCTGTAGTTCAGATCCAAAAGCATTCAGGAAGCAGGGCAGGGAAAAGGATAGAAATAAAGGCAGAAATAAAAACGGAAATAAAAACAGAAGCAGAAAATGCAACAAAGACGGAAACAAAAGCGGAAACAAAAACAGAAATAAAGGCAGAAATGAAAAGAAAAGGTCCTAAAGAGAACCGGAAAGAAGGAATGTAATATGTTAAGCGAAGCTATGGAGCGTTTTATCAAGGAACATGAAAAAGAGGCATATGACCTGCTTCTTACCATTGCAAAGATCCCTTCCCCATCTAATCATGAGGAAAAAAGAGCCCAGTTTTGCTGTAACTGGTTAAAGGAACAGGGAGCAGAGGGAGTCTATATTGATGAGGCATTAAATGTAGTTTATCCAGCTGTTTTAAGGGATAATGTGGATGTTTATATGGCCCATACAGACGTAGTTTTTCCAGATGAGACGGAACTTCCTTTAAAGGTGGAAAATGGACGTATCTGCTGTCCGGGCGTAGGTGATGACACTGCCTGCCTTGTATGTGTCCTTCTGGCAGCAAAATATACTGCTCTTATGATAAAAGAAAGCAAACTTAACCAGATCCGGTCGGAAACAGAACCTGGACTGATCTTTGTATGCAATTCAGGAGAAGAAGGTCTTGGAAACCTGAAAGGCGTTAAAAAGATCTGCGAAGATTACGGCAGCCGTATGAACACTTTCTGCACCTTTGACGGCAGCCTGGAGCATCTGGTAGATGAAGCAGTGGGATCTAACCGTTATAAAGTGACGGTACGCACTCAGGGCGGACATTCTTTTGGCAATTTCGGCAATGATAATGCCATTGAAAAACTGGCAGGTATCATTGAAAAGCTGTATCAGATCAAGGTGCCGGAAGGCGGAAAGACCACTTACAACGTGGGTACTATTTCCGGTGGCACTTCTGTTAATACCATTGCCCAGGAAGCTTCCATGTTATACGAGTTCCGCTCTGACAGAAAAGTAAATCTGGCTTATATGGAAGAAAAATTTGAGGCAGCAGTAAATGAGGCAAAGGCAGCTGGTCTTAATATTACTTATGAGATCCTGGGCATTCGTCCATGCTCCGGTGATGTAGATAAAGAACGTCAGGCACACCTTCTTGAACGTGCAAAAGCAGCGGTAGAAACAGTGACAGGAATCTGCCCTGGAGTTGGTTCAGGTTCTACAGACTGCAATATCCCGCTTTCTATGGGTATCCCAAGCGTGTGCGTGGGCTGCTACAGTGGAGCCGGCGCTCATACAAGAGAGGAATATGTAGAGGAAGCTTCCCTTCCTTTAGGATACAGAGTTGCTTTTGAAATGATATTTGGCGGCAGGTCATAAGCCTGTTTTTTCCTGCATAAAGATAGTATTATCAAAAAAGAGACAATATATACATTCAGATGAGGATGCTGTAAAGACCAGGCTGGTCAGGGCATCCTCATTTTTTTCTATATGGGGTTTGCAGGGAGGCAGGAATGGAACAATGGTATGGTCTGACTCAGGAGGAAGTATTAAAACGTCTTAGTACCAACAGGACCGGGCTTAGTGAGGAAGAGGCAGAAAAACGGCTTGAAGTATATGGGGAAAATATTTTAAAAGAGCAGGAAGAAATGCCCTGGTGGCAGATATTTTTGGGACAGTTTAAGGACCTTTTAGTCATGATCCTTATTGGCGCAGCAGGGGTGTCTATGGTCACAGGAGATCCGGAAAGTGCTCTGGTGATTTTTTCGGTCCTTTTATTAAATGCCGTTTTAGGGACTGTTCAGCACCAGAAAGCCAGAAGATCCCTGGAAAGTTTAAAACGTCTGGCATCTACAGACACACTGCTCCTTCGGGAAGGGCGGATCTGCATGGTACCTGCTTCCAAGGTGGTTCCCGGAGATATCCTGGTTTTGGAAACAGGAGGGATAGCGGCAGCAGACGGCCGCATTTTACAGGCAACAGGCCTTACTTGCAATGAAAGCTCCCTTACAGGGGAAGCTTTAAATGTAGAAAAAAACGAAAAAAGCCTGTTTCCACAGCAGGAAGATATTGCTCTGGGAGATCAGAGCAATATGGTCTTTTCTGGTGCTCTGATCACAGGAGGCAGAGGAACAGCAGTGGCAACAGCTACGGGGATGGATACCCAGATCGGGAAGATCGCTTCTTTAATGAACCGCACAACAGAAAAGAAAACGCCGCTTCAGGTCAGTCTGGACCAGTTTTCCGGGCATCTGGCATTGGTGATCATGGGAATCTGCAGCGTGGTCTTTCTGATCAGCCTATATCGCAGGGAACCGGTTCTGGATGCCCTTATGTTTGCGGTGGCACTGGCAGTTGCGGCTATTCCGGAAGCTCTCGGCTCCATTGTGACCATTGTCCAGGCAATGGGAACACAGAAAATGGCCAAAGAGCATGCAGTTATAAAGAATCTGAAGGCAGTGGAAAGCCTTGGCTGCGTATCTGTGATCTGTTCAGATAAAACAGGAACGCTGACCCAGAACCGTCTGAGGACAGAGGCTGTGTTTTTAAATGGAGAAGAAGTGCCGGTAAGACAGCTGAAAAAACATGAAAATTTCCTATTTCTGGAAACTGCGGTACTTGCAAATAATGCATGGGGCGGTTTGCCGGAAGAAACATCAGATCCTTTGGAGCAGGCTCTTTTAGAGATGACAAAGGAAGCAGGAGAAGAACCGGAAATGATACGGAAAGGCTGGAAACGCCTTCTGGAACTGCCCTTTGATTCTAAAAGAAAGTATATGGGGACACTTTGTATAAAGGGAAGAGAACAGGTTCTATTCGTAAAAGGAGCAGCCGATGTATTATTGCCCCGATGTGCTTATGTGGTCAATCCGGTTTTTTCAGGAAAGCGCAGGCCGGAAAGTGCAGAAGGCACTTCCTGGGGGCGGCCCATGTTATTTTCAGACAAAAACCGAATTTTGCAGCAAAATGCAGCCTGGGCAAGAAAAGGTATGCGTGTCCTTGCACTTGCATGCAGACCATTAGATGAGAGAAAAGCAGGGGAAGACCTGGCGGAAAATCTTATTTTTCTGGGTCTTGCAGCTATGTCTGATCCACCAAGACCTCAGTCGCGCAGGGCCGTTGCAGAGGCGAAAAAGGCGGGGATACGGACGGTGATGATAACCGGTGATCATAAGGCAACAGCAGTGGCAGTGGCAGCTGATATAGGGATCTTTGTTTCCGGGGATCTGGCGGTAACAGGAGCGGAACTGGAGCAGATGGATGAGCAGGCACTGGAAAGAAAACTGGAACAGATCAGCGTATATGCCAGAGTGTCTCCGGAGCATAAGATCCGCATTGTAGAAGCGTGGCAGAGAAAAGGGCATATTACGGCTATGACCGGAGACGGGGTCAATGATGCCCCTGCATTAAAAAAAGCGGATATCGGCATTGCCATGGGAAAGTCAGGAACAGAGGTTTCCAGAGATGCAGCGGATATGATACTGACAGATGACAATTTTGCCACGATCATCAAAGCAGTGGCAAATGGTAGGAATGTATATCGGAATATTAAAAATGCGATCGGTTTTTTGCTGTCTGGAAATATGGCAGGTATTCTTTGTGTATTGTATACATCCATAAAAGCATTGCCGCTGCCATTCGCACCTGTACATCTGCTATTTATCAATCTGCTGACAGATTCTCTTCCGGCTATTGCCATTGGGATGGAACCGGCTGACAAAGATCTTCTGTGTCAGCTGCCGCGAGATCCAAAGGAAGGGATACTGACCTGTTCTTTTGTGGCTAATGTTCTGGTTCAGGGGGTTCTGATTGGAGGCGCTACCATGTGGGCATGGGAAAAAGGCTATGAGAATGGGGGCGAAGCCATTGCCAGCACTATGGCATTTACCACGCTGATCCTTGCAAGACTGCTCCACGGTTTTAACTGCAGAGGAAGAAAAAGCCTGTTTTCGCTGGGGATAAGGAGCAATCTCTGGTGCGTAATGGCACTTTTAGCAGGACTTGTATTTATGGGGGCTGTGCTGTTTGTACCCCAGTTGCAGAAGGTATTTCTGGCAGCAGATCTGAGCAGGGATCAGCTTCTGGTTGTGGGGGTGGGGGCATTGGCACCTACTGTTGTTATTCAGGCTTATAAGGTAATATGTGAACTTACATTAATTTTTTAGAAAGTCCACGCAACAATTGGTAATTCTGCACAAAAATAGTTTTTGAATTTAGTTATAAAAGTATATTTACAAACTAAGCTGTAGAATATATAATGTGGATATCAGTTAAGAAAT